>JBGSVH010000143.1:0-9733 GCA_041753055.1 Parvularculaceae bacterium | reverse complement strand
GACGGGTTGGCGGCAACAGGGGTTCAATCACAGCCCATTCTTGATCGGTCAGGTCAAATCGCATCGCAAGCTCCCGTGAATGGGAGTTTGAATCAACGTTCGGCCCGCCCGACAAGCGAAGATTTGAGTTTAGACCCTAGTGCCGTTGCAATCCGTGTTGGTCAACTCGGCTGCCGTGCAGGGACCCTGCTCGATATACTGGTTGGCGACGTAGATGTCGCCGCCGTCAACGGCGGCGGCGCCGTAGTCGCCCCAGCGCGGACGACCACCATATTCGGTGAAGCCGTCCTGCGGCGAATTGCCTTCCTTGATCATGTGCACTTCGCCGACTCCGGCGACTGCATCAATCGAGGCGTAGCCGACGCTCGGGAAAAGGTTTGGCCCGACGCGCGTGAAACCGATGACGCCGCGACCGGAACTGGTCACCGCCATCGTCGGATAAGAGAGATACTCGTCGGTCAAGGCGAGAATACCCTGGCTATTCAGCTCGGCGCTCACGCCAGACGCGTTCACTTTCGGATTGAAAATGAACCATCCAATGCCGGAGCGATCGACGCCGCCGACATCAGCGGCGGTTCCGAGCACCGCCCAGAGCTTGCCGTTCCCGTAACGCGCATCCAGCACGCGCGAGTCGCTGGTGTCGAGCACGCCGGGCGTGACGAACCCGTTCAGATTGCCGAACGGAATGTCGCCGGCCTTTTGCGTGGCGGCCGGCGGCACGGCATAGTTTTGGCTCGCGACAACCGTGTGGGTGAGACGCGTCGCAGGATTTGCGGTGTTCAGCGACTTCGTGTTGCTGAGCGCCCAGACGATCATTTCGTCAGAAACGCCATCATTGGTGAAGACCGCGTTGGAGCTGACGAAATAATTGGTCCCGCCTTGTTCACCGGCGAACTGATTGGCTGTAGAAAGCGCCGGCCACAGCGTAAAGCCTGGCTGATTGGGTCCGACCTGCAAGTCCGCGTCGGCGGTGTTGAACAGCGAAACGTTGATTGACGCCGCGCCGGACGCCAGCGCGTCTTTGGAGATCGCGTAGACCTGCGCACCGATGAAGCCATTGGCGAAGAACGGAAACTCGTTGGTCGAGATGTAAACGCCGTTCTTGTCGACACCGATATGCGGGAAGTCCGCAAAACACGGACCGCTGCAGCCATGGTCAGGCGTGCCGAAGGTGCCATCGTTCATGCCGGGAATGCGATAGACGTTCCAGGCGCCCGTCGGATCGCCGGTCTGGCTTACCGCGAGGTCAAGAAAGTTCAAGCCAGTGAAGTTGCCTGTGACCGGGTCCTGATCGAGGTCAAGGGCGACATGGTACCAGCGGTTGGAATCCCCATCATAATGGCAGCTGATATCGAACGTGAAAGGACCGAACGGACCGTTCGGCCTGACAAAGGTCGATGCAAAACCGTAAAATTCGTTCAGCGACAATGTCGGCGTGACCGGCGCACCGGTGGCGGCGTCGTAAACGCGGATGGCTGAGTTGACCGATTCAACGATATAGCCATTGCCAACGCACAGGCCCTGGTCCGCCGGCTCGCCGGAGAACTGATTGCCGTTGTCGGCAAGACGGCTTGAACGATGGTTCAACCCTTCAAAGCTATGGATGATCTCGGGGTTTGACTTCGCCCTTTTACCGGACGATGTCGGCGATCCCTGACCCGGCGCCAGCGGTACGGCATCACCGGTCGCGGGAGACCTGCGCAGCGGGTTCGATCCAAGCCGCTTCGGCCCCGGATATTCAAGCGCGTTCAGATTGTTCTGGCTCGGCCCGACATTGCCGGTCAGGCTGCCGACATTGACGGTCGTTGATTTGGCAACCGACATCAGCGCCGGTTGCGCCGACTTTGGTGCTGCAAAAGCCGGGCTTGCGATTGCTGACGCAAATGCGACAGCACAGAGCATCGCCCCATGACTCAACTTCATGCAATTACCTCCAGTGGAATGTTTATGTCTGAGCTCCCGTTTGGCGCCGCAATGAAAGCGTGAAAGAAACAGCTTGCATGTCGGCAACGGTTCTTCTCAGTTCGATGTTGAATAACAACGAACTGCGGCAAACTGCACTGTCAAGCGTATAAGGTCAATGTTCCACCCAGGATTCTTTCAGCCTTTGAACTGAAAGGTGATTTGACGTAAATTGTTCACAACAACTGAATCTGACTTGCAAAGAATTGTGAAAGTTGTGTTGGCAGAAAATGCCATTTCCAAGGCGCTTCTTCGACGAACGCCGTTGTGGTTTTGCACCGGCATCAAGGCGTCCGGCGTCCCAGCGATGCGGCGGGACGATTGTAACAGGCAGGCAACCATTCAAACGTTGCTTTGCGAAGCTAAGGTGGCGTCAGGCAAAGGGCCTCGCGGCGATCGCGCACAAAACTCGACGTGGCGCGTGAAATGCGAACTGCGCCCCAAGGTTCGGTTCGCCCTCGCGCCTTGTATTGTTGTTTTCTATGATTGCGTGGACGAATCGCTCATCGCGCCTGCTGCCCGGCAGTCTGCGCGGTTGTTTTAACAGGCAAAGGGAGAGTTAGTTGGAACGCGTTTTATCATCTAAATCATTTGGCGGCGAGCAAGCCGTCTGGAAACATGTCAGCAAGGCCCTTTCGTGCGAGATGCGCGTCGCCGTGTTTACGCCGCCCGCCGACCGTCACGGCCCGGGGCCTTATCCGACGCTTTTCTGGCTCTCCGGACTGACCTGCACCGAGGACAATTTCACGGTGAAGGCGGGCGCCCAGCGCGTCGCGGCTGAACTCGGCATGATGATCATTGCGCCGGACACCAGTCCGCGCGGCGATGAAGTTCCTGACATGGATCCCAAGACCTATGATTTCGGCAAGGGGGCCGGGTTTTATGTTGATGCAACCGAGCCCCCCTGGTCGACGCACTACCGAATGTATTCCTATATCGTCGACGAGCTGACTTCGCTTATCGCGGAACATTTTCCCAGCGACGCCGCGCGCACTGGAATTTCCGGCCACTCGATGGGCGGGCATGGCGCCTTGACCATTCATCTCAAGAACTCATCAAAATTCCGGTCGTGCTCGGCCTTCTCGCCGATTGTAGCTCCGTCTGTGGTTCCATGGGGAAGGAAAGCACTATCGAATTATCTTGGCGCCGATGAGACAAATTGGGCGGAATATGATGCGACGCGCCTTCTCGCCGACCGCGGTTCCAGCAAGGCTCACATTCTGATCGATCAGGGAACCGCCGACCAGTTTCTCAGCGAGCAATTGCAGCCGGGCCTATTCGCGGCGGCGGCGCAAAGCGCCGGCCAAGACGTCACGATCAATATGCGCGATGGATACGATCATTCGTATTTTTTTATCGCGACTTTTGTTGAGGATCATCTGCGCTGGCATGCTGAAGCGCTGGGGTGAATTGCGCCGCATCGCCGCGCCGAATTTGGCGGGGGATGCAGTCATTGTGGTTTTTCGCTTTTTAGGCGAAAAACCCTTAGTCGTTTGATTTTACTTCGAAATAAAAATCCATCCTACACCTTGCGGGAGGCCTTACACTGTCCGGATCGCAATGGTTTGCAGGAAGGAGCAGGCCCCCCAGATGACGACCAGCAATGAGACTTCAAAAACAGCTTCCGGCGCTGAAAGCGCCTGCGTTGGAATCGAAGGCAATCCGGGATGACTTACAAGACCGCCGCCATTCTCGCCATCGGCGATGAACTTTTGTCCGGGCGAACGCGCGACGCCAACATTTACTTCCTCGCAGGCTGGCTCAATCAGCGTGCGATTGGGTTGAAGGAAGCGCGCATCGTCGCTGACGACGAGCGCGCGATTGTTGTCGCGCTGAACGCGCTGCGAGGCGCACACGATTATGTCTTTACGTCAGGCGGCATCGGCCCGACGCATGACGACATCACCTATGACGCTGTTGCAAAGGCTTTTGGACGGCGCGTCACCGAACATCCTGATGCAATCCGGCTGATCTCCCGCTGGTATGAGGCGAAAGGTGAAGAGGTGACGCCCGCTCGGCGACGCATGGCGCTGATGCCGGAAGGGGCGGAGCTGATCATGAACCCGGTCACCGGCGCGCCGGGGGTTCGCATCGAAAACGTCTTTGTCATGGCCGGCGTGCCGAGCATATTTCAGGGAATGCTCAACGCGATTGAAACCGCGCTGGAGCGCGGCGTCCTGATTCATTCGCGCGCCGTCACCGCCATGGGGCTTCCTGAATCGCGGCTCGCCGAACAGCTTCTTGCAATTCAAACGGCGCTGAAAGGCGTTGCGATCGGGTCCTACCCGATCGACGGTGATGAAAAAGGTGTAACCATTGTCGCGCGCTCAGAGAACGCCGACCTTGCCGACGCCGCCATCGTCAGCGTCGCCGCCGCCATGCGCGCCTTGGGCGCCGACCCAAAAGAAGGCGAAAGGGCAGGGCGTTGAGTTGGCGTTGATTGTCGGCGGTGACGGCGGACAGAAACGGGATTAGGCTTTAAGCATGCAAGGCGAGGAGACGGCGAAATGACAAACAGATTGGCAATCATGCTGGCGGTGGCTGCAACAGCTTTCCTGTCGGCGCCGGTTCTTGCTGCGGGCAGCGGCGGCGGCGGGCTTTCTTCAACAAGCACCAAACAGGTCAATCCGGCAGAATCTTTCAGCGACGGCGTCGCGGCGCTGCAGGCGAAGGATTATAAAAAGGCGGAAAAGAAGTTCGGCGAAGTGTTGTCGGTTGCGCCCAAGCATCCTGAAGCGAATTATTACATGGCGCTGGCGAAGATCGGCAATGGTAAGCAAAAGAATGCAGTCCGCTATCTGGAAAAAGCCATTGATGCGCGGTCGAACTTCGTCGAAGCGCGCGAAAAACTGGCGCTGGTCTCGATTGAACTCGGCGAGGCGGGGCCTGCACGCGAGCAATTGATAGCGATTGAGGCGCTGAAGACGGAATGCGCCGAGACTGGCGACTGCGAACCCGATTTTGTGGCGCGCGTCGATCTTGCGATCGAAAGGGTCAATGCGGCGTTGTCTCCCGCTGCCGGCGACGAGGCGCCGCCCGCGGTAGAAGGTGAAGAGCCCTCCGGGTCCGCAGAGACCCGAAACGACGAACAGGCGTCCTTGTTCTTTGCCCCGCGCCGCGAAGGCGTCACCCAGTACATGGCGGCGGTGCGGCTCATCAACCAAGGCCGCTATGAGGAGGCGATCAATGATCTCGACAAGGCTGCGGCGATTGTTGGGCCGCATCCCGATATTCTGAACTACCTGGGCTATTCCAACCGAAAACTCGGGCGAATGGACAAGGCGCAGGATTACTACGCGCAGGCGCTGGCGATCGATCCCGACCATAAGGGCGCCAATGAATATCTCGGCGAGCTCTATCTGGAAATCGGCGAGATCGGCAAGGCCAAGCGCCAGCTCGCACGGCTAGACAGCATCTGCGATTATGGCTGCGCCGAACGCGAAGACCTCGCGCGGCTGATCGATCGCCGGGAAGGTGCGGTCGCGGAGCGCTGATGACGAGAATCTTGGCGGCAGCCTTGAGTTTGGTTTTCTCAACGGCGTCCGCCGCCGGGCCGCCGCTTGAGGATGCGCGCTGGGCGCGGCCGGACGCCGATCTCTTCCGCCTGTTATCGGCGACACCGGGCGAGTGTGTTGGCGCGGTTGCTAAAGAAGATCGCTACAAGGTTGATGTCGGCGCCGTCGCCTTCCGTTCTCCGTTCCTGTTTGGCGGCGTTGCCGCGCGCACCGGACTTTCCTGCAACGCCTGCCATCGCGACGGCCATGGCAATCCTGATTTTTATCTCGAAGGGCTGAGCGGCGCGCCCGGAACGGCGGACGTCACTTCATCCGTTTTCAGCGAGAAGCGCGAGGACGGCGCCTTCAATCCGGTCCCGATCCCGACATTGGTCGGAATTTCTGGAAAGGCGACATTCGGAACCAGCCCTCCACACGGTTCGATCGAGGACTTCATCGCGAGCGCCGTTACCGACGAGTTTGCAGGCAAAACGGCGCCGTTTCTTGTCGCGGCGGTCGCCGATTATGTCAGCCGCTTTCGGTCTGGCGTCTGCCCGCCGCACGGCATCGGGGTGAACGTCTCGCTTGATTTCAAATACCCGCAGATCGCCCTTGAAACAGCACAAGAAGCGTTGCGGCGCGGCGATATGGCGACGGCGGATTTTCTGCTGCTGGCGGCGCGCGGACTACTGAAGCGGGTCGCTGAACGTTTCGATGGTGACGGCCTTGAGAATGAACGCGCCGCCATTCGCGCCTTGTCAGCCGATATAGAAAACGCAAGGAAAGCGATTGCCGCCGATGCAAGTTCCGCGCGCGGCGACGTTCAATCCTTGGCGCTTCGGTTGAAACGCGCGGAGACGCTCCTGCGCGAAAGCGAGCCGCGTTCGCTTTATGACCGCGAAACCTTGCGCCGCCATCTTGAGGCGGCGCGCGAACAGGCGAAATAGCAAGCATGCTCAGCGTCTTCGACATTTTCAAGATCGGCATCGGCCCATCGAGTTCGCACACCGTCGGCCCGATGCGGATCGCCGCGCGATTTCTGGCGGAAGCAAATGAAGCCGGCGCGCTTCACAACGCGTTGCGGGTCAAGGTTGATCTTCATGGCTCGCTCGCGCTGACCGGCATCGGCCACGGCACAGACAAGGCGTCAATCCTTGGTCTCCTCGGATTTGCGCCTGACGCGACTAGCCCCGACGAAGCAGACGCCGCCATCGCCCGCGTGCGAACGGAAAAGCGGCTGAAACTCCATCATGGCCCGGAGATTGGATTTGATCCGGCGCGCGATATTGATCTGTGCGGCCATATTATTCCGACCATTCACCCCAATGAAATGCGCCTCGTCCTTTTCGATGCAAGCGGCGCGGAGATTTTCGATCAGACGTATTACTCGGTCGGCGGCGGGTTCATCGCAAGCGCAAAGCAGCTGACCGCGCCAGCGCCGGACGACATGATCAAGGATCCGCACAAAAGTCCGTACAATTTCGGATCAGCCAGCGAACTCCTCGACATATGCCGCCGCGAGGGGCTCACGATTGATGAAACGATCCTCAGAAACGAAGATGCGATCCGTCCGCGCGCCCAAACGCTCGCGGGGCTTGACGCAATCTGGAAGGCGATGAGCGATTGTATTGGCCGCGGCCTGAAGACAGCCGGCGTTCTCCCAGGCGGCCTTGAGGTCAAGCGCCGGGCGCCGGCGCTTTACAGGAAACTGGTTGATGCGCCGCTGGCGAACGAGCGCGAGCAGTTGTTCGACTGGCTCAATGTCTATGCGATGGCGGTCAATGAAGAAAACGCCGCCGGCGGACGCGTCGTCACGGCGCCGACCAACGGCGCGGCCGGGATCATTCCCTCCGTCCTTAAGCACTATTGCGACGAGGATAACAGTCCGCATACAGAGCATATTCGGCGATTTCTGATTGTTGCGGCCGGAATCGGGATGCTTTACAAACAGCGCGCCTCGATCTCCGGCGCCGAAATGGGCTGTCAGGGAGAGGTGGGCGTTGCCTGTTCGATGGCGGCGGGCGGTCTCGCGGCCGTCTGGGGCGGAACGCCTGAACAGATTGAACATGCGGCGGAAATCGGCATGGAACACAACCTTGGTCTGACTTGTGATCCTGTCGGCGGACTTGTGCAGATCCCGTGCATCGAACGCAACGCTATCGGCTCCGTCAAGGCGGTGAATGCGGCGCGTCTTGCCTTGCGTGCGTCCGAGAGCCACAAGGTCTCGCTCGATCAGGTGATTGAAACCATGCGGCAGACCGGTCTTGATATGTCGCGTAAATACAAAGAGACCAGTGAAGGCGGTCTTGCGGTGAACGTGGTCGAATGCTGAAGCGATTTTTAGACTTTTTCGGAGGCGCTCATGCGGTGACGACGTCTGGCGGTCTAATGGATGTCGCAGTTTCGATCGCAGCGCTTCTGGTCGAAGCAGCGCGGGCGGACGAAGATTACACTGAAGTTGAAAGAGCGCTGATCGAACGGATGCTTGTTGACGAATTCGGCGTTGAAGCGAAGGATGCGCCTGCCCTTCGTGAGAAATCCGAAGCGCGGCAGGAGGAAGCGGTCGACCTCTATCAATTCACAAGGGACGCAAAGTCGCTTTCGCCGGAAATGAAAATTACTCTGATTGAATCGCTCTGGCGGATCGTTCTCTCGGACGCCAAGCGCCATTCCTGGGAAGACACACTTATACGCCGTGTCTGCGGCCTTCTTTATGTGAGCGATGTCGACAGCGGCGCAGCGCGCCAGCGCGTTCAACGCGAACTTGGCGCTTGAGCCGTTTCCGTCGCCGTCAGCGATTCATCTTCGCCGATTTCGAAGACTGTCGGCGAAGCGTTCTTTGGTAATGGCGTGAACGGTGACTTCTGTTCGTCTGGAACCGGCGGGCTGGTCAGAATGCGATAAAGACAAAACACTCCGAACACGACATAGATTCCTGCGATGTAGATGAACAGGGACGGCGGCCCGTACGCCGCCATGACGATGGCGCCAAGCGTCGCGCCGATGACCGATCCAATGCCATGCAGAAGCAATAGACCGCCATTGGTTGCAACGGCGTCACCCGGAGCCGAGTGGTCATTGGCGTGCGCGGCGTTAAGCCCGAACATCGGGATGACAAAGGCGCCGAACAACGCCCCAAACCCCAGGAGGTGCATTGTCGACTCGCCGCCGAAATGCGATAGCGCCACACAGCTTGTTGCGCCGACCATGGCGGAGCCGACCATGACGCGCCGCCGGTCAATCCTGTCCGAAAGCCAGCCGAGCGGCCATTGCAGCAACGCCGCGCCAATCACGACGGTGCTGATAAAAGCAGCGATTGCGGCATTATCATAGCCGAGTTGCTGGGCGTAAACGGCGCCGACCGCCCAGAAGGATGCGTTGGCAAGCCCGATCAACGGCGCGCCGATTGCAGCGACTGGCGACACCTTGAAGAGGCGGGGAATATTGAGGCGTGCGGTTTCAATTGGCTTTGGCGCGTCGGTTTTGGTAAGAGCGACGGGGACGAGCGCAATCGACATAAGGATCGAAACCGTCGCGAAAAGCTGAAAACCCGCGGGACTTGCAGTTGCGAGCAGCGCATTTCCGGCCGTCGTCGAGGTCAGGTCAATGACCCGGTAGACCGATAAGATCTGCCCGCGATTGGTGTTGGTTGCGCGTTCGTTGATCCAGCTTTCGATGACCATGATAAGGCCGGCGAAGCAATAGCCGGTAATTGCGCGAAGAACCGCCCAGATCCAGACATTGACGAATAGTGGGTGAATGAGCGCCGACGCCGACGCGATCGAGGCGAGCGCCAGAAAAGTCCGGATATGGCCGACCGATTTGATGAACGCCGGGTTGAAGCGGCAGCCAAGCACGAACCCGCCAAAATAAGCCGACATCAAGACGCCGATGAGCGACGTCGGAAATCCTTCAAGGTTGGCGCGCACCGCCAGCAGCGTTCCCTGCAGCCCGTTCCCAGCGAGCAGGATCGTCGTGGCGATCAGTAGCGGCGCGATTGAGGCGACGGCACGAAACATTGACTTGTGGGCCCATGGGCGGCGTTCTGGCGTTAGCGGTGTCCACCCTGCCTTTCAAGGCCGACGCCCCTATGGCTTTGCGCGGCGAATGATGAATGCTAATCGCAGGGCCGGTGATGCGGGCGTGGCGGAACCGGTAGACGCAACGGACTTAAAATCTGTTGGCAACCCTTCACGTCTGCACGGGATCGAGTGGAAAAAGTGAAACAAGAACAGGGAGTTGTGGAGCGCAAAGACGAATGAAAAATTTGCAAAGGC
>JBGSVH010000142.1:0-14937 GCA_041753055.1 Parvularculaceae bacterium | reverse complement strand
GGCCAGCGCCGCGTCCGCCGCGTCAAGCACGGCGGCGAGATCAACCTCGCCCGGCGAAGGGCCGGCAAGCGCTGAAAGCCGCTTGATGAAATCGGCAATCTGGCTGTCGGGTACGGCGCCCTGAAAGCCATCGACGGGCCGGCCCTGAAAAAATGCATAGACCGTCGGCACCGACTGGATGCGCATTTGCGAGGCGAGCATCTTGTTCTTGTCGATATCGATCTTGACCAGCGTCACCGCGCCTTTAGCGGCCGTCACCGCCTTTTCAAGCGCCGGCGTCAGCTGCCGGCACGGGCCGCACCAGTCCGCCCAGAAGTCGACGATCACCGGCGCCGTCATCGAGGCGTCGAGGACGTCGCGCTCGAATGTTTCGATCGTTGCGTCCTTGATCAGCGCCGCGCTGGCGCCGGGATTGGCGGGTTTTTGGGTTCCGGTTCCGAGATCCATGGGTCCTCTTGCTCCTCGCGCCTCTTAAATGAGGTCGCACGCGCCCGAAGGCAACGGCGAAACGCGATTTTCAATACTTTAACTCTGCTGGTTTTCAGCCCTCGCCGCCAAGCGGCGCGGCAAGATCGACAAGCCGCGGCGCATGACCGCAGGCCTCGATAAAACGGAGAAGATCCCGCGGCGCGACCGCCGTCGAAGCGGTGTTTTCAAGCGGATGAAACCACACCGCCGGCCAGGAAAGAAGCGCCGTGTCGACCGCCACCCCGGTCAGCGCCGACGCGCCCGCGTTGACCAGCGCGAACGGCGTCACCGCGCCCGGAATGACCCCGAGGGTCGCGGTCATCAGCGCCGGCTTGCCGAAAGAAAGCCGGCCCTTCGCCCCGGCCGCCTTGCCATAGCCGACAATATCGACCGGTGTGTCGCAATGCGCGACGGCAAGGAACAGTCGGTCTTTCTTGTCCTTCAGGAAGAGGTTCTTCGAGTGGCCGCCGGGCATTGACGACTTGAAATCACGCCCCTCGTCGACCGTGAAGATCGGCGGATGCTCAACCGTCCGGTGCGGGATCCGGAGCGCATCGAGAAATGCGAATAAGTCGCTGCGGGTCTTGGCCATGGCCTCGTCCAACTTTCTCCTGGTTTCGGGACAAAGGGCTGTTTAGCCGGCGGCCCCTCCAATGCAACAGCACTAGCGATCGCCGCGGCGATGAGCCTTGCCATCCAAGGATCGCTCGTGCATATAGCGGCGCCTGCCGCAAGGGTTTTTCCTCGCGGCGCGTCAGTGAGCGGGCGTAGCTCAGGGGTAGAGCATCACCTTGCCAAGGTGAGGGTCGGGCGTTCGAATCGCCTCGCCCGCTCCATTTACGTAAATAAATCAATATGGGCGCCGAGCCGGACCTTTGCGGAGCGGCGCGCCTGCTTTGCGCGGGTGTGAGTCCGCGAAGGTTGGACACCTTGAGGCATGCGCACGACCAGGCCAACCGTTTTCGTCATCGCTATCCCCCGTACCTTCCACGCCGGATGTGCTACCGTCCTGCGCATGCAGCGTAGCGGGCGCTGCATTTTGACAGAGCTTGGCGGCCCTCCGGCCGGCAGCGGCGACCTCGGGGGTTCAGCGTCTCGTGTGACTTTGTTCGAAGCGACTTTCATCATCGTCGTGACCGCCGTGATCGTCTACCTGCTCGGGATGGCGGCGTATAATCTTTTCCTCGTCTTTTCCTATCGTGCATCGCGCGGCCCGGATCCGGCGCCGGCGGTGCGGTTCAGCGAGGCGAACCTGCCGCGCGTGACCGTTCAGCTACCGGTCTATAATGAGGGCATGCTGGCGGATCGATGTCTTCGCCTTGCCGCGGCGCTCGATTATCCGCCCGCCAAACTTGAAATCCAGTACCTGGACGATTCCGACGACGGCGAAACCTCGGTGCTCGCACGGAACGCGATCGAAGAGCTGCGCCGACAGCTTCCGGCGATCGAGTTCAACTTGTATGCGCGCCCCGACCGTACGGATTTCAAGGCCGGCGCCTTGCGGCTTGGAACCGAGCGCGCAAGCGGCGAATTCCTCGCGATTTTCGATGCCGATTTCATGATTCCACCGGACTTCCTGCGCCGGACCATCCATTATTTCACCGATCCCGGGGTCGGCGCCGTGCAAGCGCGATGGGATTACCTGAATGAAGGAAGCTCACTGTTCACCCGGTTGCAGGCCAACAAGCTCGATTCGCACCAGATGTTCGAACAAGCGGCGCGAGAGCGGCTCGGTCTGCCTGCAATTTTTCATGGCACCGCAGGCATCTGGCGCGGCAGCGCGCTCGCCGACGCCGGCGGGTGGAACTGCATCAGCGAAGTCGAGGATGTCGAGATCACAATTCGCGCTACATTGGCGGGCTGGCGCATCGTCTACCTTGATCATTTCCGGTTGTTTTCGGAATTGCCGGAAACCGTAAACGGGTTCCTGCGCCAGCAAATGCGTTGGAAGCGGGGATGGACCCGTGTCACCGCCGGATACACCGGACGCATACTCCGTGCGGATGCGCCCTGGCGGACGAAGCTCGACCTCTTGTTGAGGATTCATCTGACCTGGGGGCCGATCGGCGCGCTCATCATGATCATGGCGGTGTTGCCGTATTTTTCGATTGCCGAAAAATACGGGCATGCGGGTCTGGCGACCGCGCTTTATACCGCCGGCCTTGGCATTTCGCTTGCGACCCGCCATTTCGAGCAGAAAACGCTGAACGAAGATCCGCTGGCGCGGGCGCCGCTGCAACTGCCGCGCATCGTCAGTTATCTTCCATTGAACTATCTTCTGTTCAGCATGGGAACATTGTGGGCGCTGAACCAGGCGACGTTCGAGGGATTCTTCAGGAAGCCTGTCTGGGAAGTGACGCCGAAAAGCGGCACGACGGAGAATTCCCCCGGCCATCACGCCGCAAGCCGGCGCGGCGGCCTTCCAATTTACGCGATCGGTACGCTGGCTCTGGCCGTCGTTGGCGCCGCATTGACGATGCTATCTCTTTGGTACGGAAATTTTCTCGCCGCTGTTTTTTATGCGATGCTGGCGATCGGCAGCGGTTTTATTGGCTTCAGTGTAGCGAACTTTTATCGTGCGCGCAGCGCACGACGGCGACAGGTCGATTCCGCTATTTGATTCTGACGCGAAATTGCGCCGTAAAGGACGGGTTCGGCGAGCCCGCCAGCATTGACCCCTTGGGATTGAGGCAGACATGCTTGATGCTGGCGTCATATCCGGCGGACGGCGTATAGCTGCAAGCGCCGAAAGTCGTCGGGCGTGTCGCCGAATTTGAATATTTGACATCGGTTGCAAGGCTGAACGTCAGCCCGGCGCCGCTTTGGGTAAAATAGACTGCGCCCGTCGCAGGCCCCGCGCCATCCATGTCGCCGTTAAAAAACGTCACCTCCACCGGCAGCGTGTCGACGATGAAAAGCGTGTCGGCGTCGACAGCGCCGGATCCCGAATTTTGTACTGTCAGCGAATAGACGACATCGTCGCCCGGCGTCGCGAACGGAGTGGTTCCGGTCGGATTGTAGATGGCGACAGTTTTCGACGCCGTCAGCGTCGGTGACGACAGGCAGATCTGGCTGTATTGCAGACCGTCTACAAATATGTCGTCGTTGTTCTGTGTCGTGAACCGGACGTACCGGGCGCCGCCGCTCGGCATGATAATGTTGTTACGCTCAAGGACATCCTGGACGGTCGACGTGTAAGTGGCGGCAGCGGTTCCGTAGGTCACTGCGGACGAATAGGAGACGTTGTCCGTCGAGAACTGGATGTTGACGCGAGCGTTGTTACCCTGACTGCCGCCGTCGCGCGCCGCTGAAAGGATGATGGTTCCGTTTTGTGGAACGAGAACCCCTAGGTCAAGGACCAGCGTGTCGGACGTGTCGTCAATCTCCGCAGAACCGGCATCGGGCGGCGACGTCCCCGCCGGCGCTAACGCGCCTATCGCGCGCGCCGCGTTGACGACCCCAGTTCCGGTCTGAACCGCTGTCGCGTAGCCGCTCTGGTTGATCAGCAACTGGCCGGATGGACAGCTTGGCGGCCCGCTGACCGGATTGATGTTGACCGGATAGTCTTCAACCTCGCCGTTTGCAGCGCCAATGCCGGCTGCGGTGAGGCCGCTGGCCGTCGACCAGCGGAACCGCGCATAAGTCTGGGCGGTTGTCGCGGTTCCAGGAACCGAAATGGTGAAACTGATCGCGCCAGAGGCGGCGTTGGTGTCGCCGACGCCGTTGTCCTGAAGGTTGGTCGCGACCTGCTCGCCTGAATCGGCGAAATCGCCGTCGCCGTTCCAGTCGAACCACGCCTGCAACCGCCCTCCGGCGCCTTGAACGGTTGCGCTAATCACGCCCGACGCGCCTTGTGTCAGCGTCCCGATGGTGACGCCGTTTTCATCGTCTACGCCGGTTGTATCGTCGCCGTTGGCGCTCGCCGTCGGCTGCGCCGCGACTTCGGCATCGGGCGTACCTGTTCCAAGCGCAATTCCCGATACGATGCGGTGCGATGGCGACCCATAGGTTGACGGCGCATCGCCATAATCGGTGTTGGCCGGGCAAAAACTGATATCGTGCAGGGCGATGCCTTGCTGGGCCGGGTCGGCGATCGAGTTCGGGCCAGCGCTGTAGACGATGACGACCTTGTCGACGGGCGAGGCGAATTTAATGGTAACATTGCCGTCGCCGGCGGTGTTTCCCGACGCGTTGGACCCTGTCACCGTGCTTCCCGACGACGTATTCGAGATCCCGGTCGTAAAGGTCGGGGCCCCGGCGGAAACGCCGCCAAGCGTACCGGTGACGACAAGGCGGTCCTGAAACTGGAAGGGCGAGGTTGCGCTGTCGGTATCGACATCGAACAGCGTGAATTCCATCTCGGCGACGCCCTGGCCGATCGTGCCGGCGGTAATCGTCAAGGTCAGCGTTTCGCTGGTGTTGGTGTAATTGACGACAAACAGCAGGTTCTGCTGGGTCGGAGACAGACCGCCGGTCAAATCGGTCGATTTGAATGGCGTCTGCGCGCCGAAAATATTCAGCAGGCGGCCGGTGTCGCCGGTAAAGGCAATGCCAATCGTGTCATTGCCGACCGTGTAGCTGTTCGACAAAGAGCCCGCGCTCCAGCCAACCGAGCCGCTGTCCCAGTCAAGCGTTTCGGCCCCGGCGCTGCAGGTCAGCGCTGCGCGCGCCGCCGACGGCAATGCCACGGCAAGCGTTATCGCCGCGAGCGCATGAAGGAGGCGGCGCGCGCTCATTGGCTGCGCTCCGGCGAGATGGCGTCGAGGAGGCCCCTTGCCGTCGACTGGTCGAACTTGATGCGGAGCTTGAGGTAGGGCCCGGCGCGGGAGTACTCTGCCGCGGCGAAATCTTCATCGACAAAGCCGTCGAAATTCCAGCCGAAGGAAAGCCAGACATTGTCGGCCGGCGTGACGCCGATTGAGGGGCCATAGGAATAGTCGAGCGTCTTCGCATTGAACGAATAAAGCCCCTCGCCGTGAAAGCCGATATCGATGCGGTCGGTCAGATCATACCGCGCTTCGGCGCCCAACAGCTCGGTGACGCCGTTAAAGCTTTCGCCGGCCGTCGTCAGCACGGAATATTTGAAGCCGTGATTGAGCGCCAGCTGCAGCCTCGGGGTCGCCATCGCGTTCAGCGTCAGATTATGCACGGCTTTCCAGCTCTCGCTGTCCTGATCAATCTCCCGCTGTTTGACGTCAAACCGGTTAAAAATGATTAACCCTTCATCATGCGGACGCCAGGAAGAGCCGACGCGCAGGTCAAACCGGCGTTCATCCGGCGTCAGCTCGTTGTTGTCCTGCTGGAAGCGCCCGGCGGCGGCGAACGACAATTGTTTCGACAATTCGCGGGCGGCGCCGGCGGCCATCAAGTAGCGCTGGCCGCTGTCTGTCTTCTTCATTTCAAAACGGCTTGAGCCGGATGTCGCGTCGCTGCGATATCCGGCCCCGATGTAAAGGGATGTGTAACCGCCGCCCGCCTGTTCGAATGGCGAGCGCGGTATGTCCGGGACAATGTTGTCCGGGACGTCGACGGCGCCCCGCTCCTTCAGATCTTCGCGCCGGGCGACCCCCAGCGACCCCGTCCATTTTTCCGATAGTCTTATCTGCTGGTCGACGCCGAACGTGGCGCCGATCCGTTCCGCCGATTCCTGCGTCAGCCGGTCGCCGGCGAGTGTGACCTTGCCGCCCGACCACGGTTCGGCGGTAAGCCCTACCGTGGTGTTGGATTGCGAAACGGCGTCGCCATCGAGAATTTCGTGAGTAGCGCTCAAGGTGACGCCCTCGACCACGCGCTGGTCAAAGCCGAGACTGGTCCGGGTCGGGAACAGCGACGACGCGTCGTCGCCGGCAACCGGGCGTTCATGCGCGGCGCGCAGCGATAGGCCGATCTTGTCGAAGCGCTGTTTTACCGCCGTGACCGCGAACAATCCTTCGCGCACCGGGCCAGTCTGGGGCTGTTCGCGGACGCCCCGAAGCCCTACCGAGCCGCCGGTTGCATTCGATTCCTGGCGCAGGGCGACTTCTGCGATCTCGCGTGAGGCGCCGGTTTCGAGGTTTTCCTCGCGGTACGCCTTGGCGTCGACAAAACGCTGGCCGCGGGTCGTCCCCGCCTTGTTTTCAAATTCCGCAATTTTGACGCTCGCTTCCGCGCCATACCGCAACACGCCGACCGTCGCTGATGTTTGTTGCGCAAGCCCGAAATTCGGTTCGGTGCGGCTGTAATAGGCTTTCGCCGACACAAGCTCGCCAGTATGGCTGACCTCGGCGAGGATGGCGTCGGCGCGCTCGTCAACGGCAGGACCATCGCGCAAGCTGGTCGCATATTCGAGCCGGAGCTGATCCTTGTCGGTGAGATCAAGCCGGACATCGGCGCCGGCGAGATTGGCGCGCTCACCGGAAATGCCAGGGGCTTCCTCGTGGATGAAGGTTGCGCCCGCTTCGCCGCGCCCACCCAGAATCTTGACTGCGGCGCGGCCGCCGGCGGTCAGATTGCGGTCGACCGGGCTTGCGGTTTCATAATCGGCGACAATGACATTCGGGTTGAACGCGGCGTCCGCCGCCGGAACTGGCAGGCGGAAAATGATCTCGCCGGTTTCGAAGTCGATATCGTAATCGGCGTAACGGATCAGCGTCGTCGATCCGATGATGACGTCCGGACGGAAGCGGTCGCGGGTTTCGACGAGGATGGATTCGGAATTGCGGACCAGCGGCGCCGATGACAATTCGAACGGGCCGGAGGTGCCGTCGGCGGCGAGCTCGTCCTTGACGAAGGCCTGATTGGTTTCGGCGGCAAAGCCGGTGAAAGCGAAGCGCTCGCCCTCGTAAACGGTCTGCAGGCCGGAAAGACGGCGATCATACCGGCTGAGTTTCGACTGCGTAAGGCCAGTCTGGTAGTCGCCGAACTGCGCCTTGAAGCCATTCTTTTCCGCTTTCAGATAGACCGGATAACGGCTTTGCGCTTCAAAACGCTGGGTCGAGCGGTCGCCGTAAATCGGGTAGCGGTCGTCGGGATTGACGACATCGAAGAGCTCATCGTCAGCCGCGCCGCGCTCGTTCTTGCTGTCGCCGGCGATGGTGACGAGCCAGTCGCCCTTGACCGTTCCCTTGGCGAAACCGGCGATGCGGCCATCGCCGATCAACTCGTGTCCCTTCAGATCGCGGAGCGCGCCGCCGCCTTTTTCAAGACCAGCCTCGCCTTCGGCGATACCGACAACAATCCAGTCGCGAAGCGCCGGCTTCACATAAGCGGTGAAGGTCCTTTCGGCGCCGTCATCGAGCTTGATCTTGATCCGCGCGATGCCGGTTTCAACCGTCGGCTCAAGTTCGATCAAGGCGACGCCGTTCTGGCCGACCGGCACGCTGGACGTCGCCGACAGCGGCGCGTCAAGCGGCGCTCGCTGCTCGATCGCCTCTCTGGTCGCGGCGCGGAAGGGCGGCGCGATGTCGACGGCGACCAGGCGGCCGGCGCGAACCGGCCGGCCGGCCGCGTCGGTTACCTTGATCGCAATCACCGGCCGTGTCTTGCCATCGGCAAAGGCGCGGGTCTCGTCAGCCAGCAAGCTCGCCCGCAGGACGCGATCAACATAATTGACCGAGCGCATGACACGGGCGGTTTCGGCGCCGGTTTCGTCGGTCAGCACGGCTTCGAAGCGGTTCTCACCTTCGAGGAGATCAACGCCCTTCCAGCGGGTGAGCGCCACGGTTCGCAAGATTGAGACGTCACGCCCGGCGAAATTTTCAAGCGGGACTTCGTGGCCATTGAGATAAAGTGTCGGCTTCTGCCCCGCCGGGTGTTTGAGGCCGAGATTGACCGTCGGCGAGGACGGGGTAACGCCGTCGGCCGGGTAGGCCCAGGCGGGACTGGCGTCAGCCTGCTGGTTCAGCCAGATCTTGTCGAAGGCGAGATATTCGGTGTCTGGGTTGAAGGCTTTTTTCGCCGGCGGCGCCGCGCCCGTCGGCGCCCCGGATGTGTTCCGGAGATAAAAGTTGGCGCGCCAGATCTTGCCGCCCTGCGCATCGACGAATTGCGAACGCGGCGAGCCTGCATATCGAGTATTGTTGACACACTGGACGAGTTCATAGCCCGCGGGCAGGCTGTCTTCATCGACTTGAACAACATGGGTGCGGGGCGTTACGTCCTCGAAATGATAAAGCCCGTTGTCGTCGCTGACGACCGTCGCGCCGGTTTCCATGTAAAGGCGGACGCCGGCGACCCCCTTGCCGGCGCGAAGATTTTCAGCCTCCCCTTTGGTGAGGTCGCAGCCATCCTCGATAATGCGGCCAACAATGGTGAGGCTTGTGCGGAAGAAATCGTCACTGACCTCAACCGACGCTTCGGCGCGATTGGAAATGGTAATGCCGCCCTGGCTGACCGCCTCGGCTCGGTTGACGGCCGCGCCCGCTTCGGCGCCGGCGGCGATTTCAACGACATAGGCGAGATTGACGAGGCTCGACGGAGCGACGAGGCCGACCACGAATGTCAGCGAGCGCCCGTCCGGCCCGATCACCGGATCGGCGAGCGCGGCGCCGTCGAGACGCGCCGACCCTTTCTGGTAGCGAAAGCCTTTGGGCAAGGTGTCGGCGATCCGCACCGAAGCGGCGTTCGCCGCGCGGTTCTCGATCGAGACCGCATAACGCACGAAGTCGCCGATCGCCGCCGAAGTCTGATCGGCGGTCTTCAGCACGACAAGATCGGTGATCGGGTCGAGCGGGAAGTCGAGCTCAACGTCGCTGGTGCCGGTGAGCGTGAACGGCGCGCCATACGATCCCGCAATGATCGTGAACGGCGCATTGGCGAGGCTGGCGAAGGACGGCGCCGCGACTGTCGAGGGCGCGGTATAGCCTGTCGGCGGCGTCACCACGAGCCGGTATGACCCCGGCATCATGATCGGAAACAGGAACTCGCCCGGCCCAAGCGGATAGATCATGCCGCCGGCGTCGGTCACGGTCTGACCCGTGACGAGGCTCGACGGGTAGGCGGAAACGCCATCAATTCCATAGACTTGCGCCGGAAGGCCGGTCGCGTCGTCAATCACGGAGACCGTGGCGCCGTCGATCAGCGCGCCGGTCAGACTGTCAAAAACCCGGCCGAAGGGATCAACGCCGGCGGTGTCGGTCGAGACTTCCGTGGCGTCGAACGGGTCCTGATAGCGCGCGGTGATGGTTGCGCCCTGTGCAATTGTCAGCACGCTGTCATTTTGAACAGCGCCGCCGGATGCGCTAGCGATCCAGGCGAAGAATTCGCCGGTATCCGGCCCGCTTTCGTAAAGGCGCAAGGTGACGAGATCGCCGTTCATCGTCCTGATCGTCGCCGTCAGCGTCTCAATGACGGCCGGGTCGCCGTTCTGCCCGGCGTCCGTGACCCGGATAATGACCGGTTCGCCGGAATAATACGCCGTCGCCGGCGTCAGCCTGACCGGCGCGCCGGTATTGATGGTCGCGCCGCCGGCCGCCTTCATCGGCCCTACTGGCTGAAAAGCGCCACCAGCGGACGGCAGGTAGTCCGAGCCATTCAGCGCGACCGAAACGCCATCGGGCGAATTGGGTGAATAGCGAAAAAACTCGATGGTCGAGGGGGTTCGCGCCGCTTCAATCGTAAAACTGGCGGGCGCGGTGGTGACGGCGCCGGCGGAAGACGAGACATGCGCGATGTTGTCGACCCTGGCGCCGAGCGTGGCGGCGTCAGCGCGTCCGGAGGCGGCCGCCGCGAGTGCGACGACAGCGGTCAAAAACCGCGAAAACCCTCCGATGACGCCCCTATATTTCACTCAAACTGAGCTCTTCCAGCCCGGTTACTCAACTGCCCCTTAGTGTGACGACGCCGCCGCACCGGGTTCCGGGGCGGCGGCTCGTCGAAGTCTCAAACCCCCATGTCGCGACTAGCGGACGAGCGCCCGGATCGTGACGGTCCCGGTAGCGCCCGGCGCCAAAGAGGCGCCAGTCAACCCGACGGTGCAGCTGGTCGTGCAGGCTCCGGCCGGCGTCGCCAGAGTGCCGGCGACCGAAAAGCCGCTTTGAGCCGCCGCGACGAATTGCACTTCATCGGGAAGCACGTCGCTGATCGCGACATTGGTGGCGGTTGCAGAAGCGGTCCCGGCGTTCGCCGCCGAGATGACGTATTCAACGCAGGCGCCCGGCGTCGCAAAGCCGCCGGAGATAGCATCCGTGGCGCAGGCTGTCGGATTGGTGGCGACAACGGCGACCGTCTTGGAGGCCGTCAACGATGCCGCCGAAACCGTATAGGTCGCGGTCGCGGAATGTGCGCCGTCATTGGCGACATCTTCCGGCGCGCCAGCCGTGCCGGCCGCATCCGCCAGAACGCTGTCCGCCTCACCGGTCATCGCATTCGCGCCGGCCTGCGTAATATTCGTGCCGGCGGTTTGGGTGTAGCCGGCGTCGAGCGACGCCGTCGGATAATATGAATCGGCGATCAGGATGACGTCGTCGGTCTGGCCGTTCGTCACTGCGCCCGGGACATCGCCGGAAATGACGACCCAGATCTTCGCATCCGGCGCGACGTCGGCGGTTACGCCCGCCCCGAGCGTATAGGCCGCACCCGCGCCCGCGTCATCGACGCCCGGCGTGAAGATCCCGTCGGCGCCCGCATCGGCATAATATCGCGCAGTATAGGTCCCGATATCGAATGTATCGGTGCCGACATCCTTGATCGACAGGCGGTACGCGGTGTTGTCGTTACCGGTGTTTTGAACGCCGTAAACAAGTTCGGCCCCGGTCTCGCCAGGCGACACCGACGCGTTGACCGCTGTCGCCACCGTCACGTCGACCTTGCGGTCGACCGTAAAAAGGGTCGGCGTCCCGGACGTGTCGATCTGCGTCTGGGATACGCCGCTGACCTGGTAGTCAAGCGTGAAATGGTTCGAAACCGACGTACCGGCGCTGGTTCCCGCCGCCAGCGCGGAACCCGCGAATGACAGCGCCGCAGCAGCTGCGGCAAAGACAATAGCCGGCTTGCGCCACCGGCGTTGAACGGTCTTCATCTGCAATTCCCCTTACACTAGCAGGGAAATAATTCACACCTCAATGTAAAGAATCCGATAAAGTTGATGGAACTTACACAATATAGAGTTACAACCATTAGTTGTCTTAATGATTTATATACTTAATATTCTATTTACGCGGCGGCGCCCCTCCAGTCCGCCGCCAGAATTATTGCAAAAGCCGCAGCGGTGTTAAGGCGGCGTTTACCGCAACGGCTTACTCATTCGCAAAACTCCGGCAAGGAATCTGTTCCATGAAGAGACTGACGTTTCTCGCCCTCGCGCTCGCACAAATCGCTGCGGGACCGGCTTACGCCGCGATGATGGCGCAGCAGATCGTTGAAAAAGAAGTCATTGTCCGCAGCGCCAATGGCGAGGAGACGGTCAAGCGCCAGTCCGCAGACAAAGTGACGCCGGGCGAGACGATCATCTATTCGATCAAATACAAGAACGACTCGGCCGACCCGGCCAACGACATCGTGCTGGTGATGCCGGTGCCGAAGGAAGTCGCCTATGTCGAGGGATCGGTGTCCGGCGATGACACCAGTGTCGCCTTTTCGGCCGATGGCGGCAAAACCTATGTCGCGCGCGGCCGCCTGACGGTCGAGGAGGGCGGCGAATCGCGTCCGGCGCGCGGCGACGAGATCACCCATATCCGCTGGACATTGTCGGCGGCAGTACCGCCCAAAGGCGAAGGTGAAGTCGCCTACAAGGCCATCCTGCGGTAGAAACCTGGTCCCCAAAGAAAACCGCCACGCAGCGCCGGTCGTATACAAAGTATGGACTGGCGGCCCGCATCATCACTCGTCCTCGGCGCCTCGGGCGGCATCGGGTCGGCGCTTGCTGAAAATCTCAAGGCTTTCGGATCCGTGCGGGCGCTATCCCGCACCGTCGATCATCTTGATATTACCGACGAAGAATCGGTTTCAGCGGCCGCCGCGACGCTGAACTCTTCCCGGTATGACCTCATCATCCTGGCGACAGGCGCGCTCGCTGCGGACGGTGCCAGACCTGAAAAGTCGTTCCGCGACATTTCGGCAAGTAATATGGCCCGGCTGCTTGCCGTCAACGCGGTAGGGCCTGCGCTCATCGTCAAATATTTTGCGCCGCTGCTCGCTGACACGGGCAGATCGGTAATGGCGTTCTTGTCGGCGCGCGTCGGATCGATTGGGGACAACAGGCTTGGCGGCTGGATGTCCTACCGCGCGTCGAAAGCGGCGCTTAATCAGATCGTGCGCTGTGCTGCAATCGAGATCAGCCGCTCCCGGCCGGAAGCGGTCGTCCTCGCCTTGCATCCCGGCACCATTGAGACGGATTTGACAAGAGACTATGCCCGCGGGCGTTTTACCGCGACCCCCGCCGAGTGCGCCGCCAATCTTGTGAGGGTATGTTCACAGGCGGGCCCTGACATGTCCGGCGGCTTCTACGCCTATGACGACAGCCGGATCGACTGGTGACCCGGATAGCCGCGCGGCGCCCAAGTTGAGGCGACGATCAGGTCGTGAGCAGCGGCAGAACGGCTTCCGGCGGCCGTCCGATGGCGGCCTTGCCGCCGGCAAAAACAATCGGCCGTTCAATCAGCGCCGGGTTGCCGGCAAGCGCGTCCGCCAGCGCCGCGTCGGTAAGACCGGCATCGGCAAGACCGAGCGTGCGGTAGGGCTCTTCCCTGGTGCGGATCATTTCGCGTACGGCAACGCCGAGCTGGCGCGCCGCAACGCGGATTTCAGCCGCGCTCGGCGGCGTTTCCAGATAATGGACAATTTGCGGCGCCAGCCCGCGCGCCTCGATCAGCGCCAGGGTCTCGCGCGATTTCGAGCAGCGCGGGTTATGCCAGATGACGACGCGCATCGCCTGTCAGATTGACAGGCGGTAGCCGCCCGCTTCGGTCAGCAGCAGACTGGCGACGCCGGGATCGGGCTCGATCTTCTGGCGGAGGCGATAGACATGGGTTTCGAGCGTGTGGGTGGTGACGCCTGAATTATAGCCCCACACCTCATCAAGCAGGACGTCGCGTGTCACCGGCTTGCCGCCGGCGCGATAGAGGAATTTGAGGATCGAGGCTTCTTTTTCGGTCAGCCGGATTTTCTTGTCCGCGTCGGTTACCAGCATCTTCACTGAGGGCCGGAATTCATACGGCCCAATGCGGAAGACCGCATCTTCATTCTGCTCGTGGCTGCGCAGATGGGCGCGGATGCGGGCCAGAAGAACTGCGAATTTGAACGGCTTCGTCACATAATCATTGGCCCCGGAATTGAGGCCAAGCACCTGGTCGGCGTCGGTGTCGGCACCGGTCAGCATGATGATCGGCGATTTAAAGCCGTTCTTGCGCATCATCTGGCATGCCTCGCGCCCATCCATGTCGGGAAGGCCGACATCGAGAAGAACAAGGTCGATATGCGCCTCGTCCTTCACCTTGGCGATCGCCGCCTGCGCGCTCGGGGCCGCTTCGACCGCAAACTCGTCATGATGGCCGAACTGGTCGAGCAGGGTCTCCCTGAGGAGATCGTCGTCATCGACCAGCAAAATGCGTTTTGCGCGCGCCATAAATTTCAAGTGCCTTTGTTGCCGGGCCTCGTCTATCCCTAATCCGCCGGCATGGGGAAATCAAAACAGCCTCACGGAAGCGTGAGTTAGCGAAACTATCCTGTTCTTGCGCCAAAAAGCGCCGTACCGACGCGGACATGGGTGGCGCCCATTTGCGCCGCGATCTCGAAATCCCCGCTCATCCCCATTGACAGGACGGTGAGGCCATTGCGCGCGGCGATCTTCGCCAGCAAGGCGAAATGCGGCGCGGGCGGCTCGCCGGCCGGCGGAATGCACATCAAACCCTCGATCGCCAGACCATAGTCCTTGCGGCACGCGGCGATGAACCTGTCCGCCTCGTCCGGCGCGGCGCCCGCTTTTTGCGGCTCTGCGCCGGTGTTGACCTGAACGAGGAGGCGGAGCGCCCGCCCCTGTTTTTGAATCTCGCCGGCGAGCGCTTTGGCGATCTTCGGCCGGTCGACGGTTTCGATGACATCAAAAAGCGCTATGGCGTCGGCCGCCTTGTTGGATTGCAGCGGCCCGATCAGGCGCAGTTCGATAGCGGTAAAGTCCTGACGCAGCGCCGGCCATTTCGCCTGCGCCTCCTGTACGCGGTTTTCGCCGAAAATGCGCTGGCCAGCGGCAAGCGCCTCGCGGATTTTATCGGCGCCCTGGTTTTTTGAAACGGCGACAATCTCGACACGAGCGTTGCGGCCTGCTTCGGTCAGCGCGGCGGCGAGCCGCGCCTTGACGGCGTCGAGACTGGCTTTGAAATCATCGGATGGCGAATGCGCGTCGGACATGAGGGCCTTAGGACAAGAGCGGCGAGGCTGGCGGCGGCGGCGTCAGCGCTGCAGCGCGCAAGCGGCTGCGGCGACGCGCTTTTTTCGCTGGCCTTCCTGACAGATCGCCGCCGCATCGCCAAGCCGGAACCGGTCATGCGCGCGCTG
>JBGSVH010000141.1:0-4352 GCA_041753055.1 Parvularculaceae bacterium | reverse complement strand
CCCGAGCGCGTCGCGCGCCCGGGCCCAGACTTCATAATAACCGGGCGACGGAAATCTGAGATCGGCGCTCCAGCGCTGCCAGGCATATTTATTTGCGGGACGCTTAAGCTCAGCCGCGCTCCAGGTGGAGCCAAAGTCGATCGAATAGTCGAGCGCGGCGACTTCAAGATCGCCCGCCCATGCGTGCCCGCGCACCGTGACTATTTCGCCGGATCTGACGCGAGCGCCGGTCTGCGGCGCCGTGATCAGCGACTTCACCGGCTGTGATTCGATGATCGCCATATCCGTGTCCGGAACTTCAGCGCCCGGCGCGACCGGATGAACCGGTACGCGATAGGAATGCCCGATCATCCCCTGACCGTCATGGATCACATCGCGCAGGGCGATGCGCGTCAGCCATTTCTGGGAGCACGACCCTGGCCATCCAGGCGCGACAAGACGCAATGGATAGCCATTTAGCAACGGAATGGCGGCGCCGTTCATGGCGAAGGCGACGAGCGTATGCGGCTCGCTCGCTTTTGAGATCGGAAGTCCGCGCGAGATCGGTTGCTTTTCCGGATCGCCGGACAGATGCCGGTCGGCGCCGTAATGCGCGGTGTAGACCGCGCTGGACTTGACGCCGGCGCGCGCGAGGAGATCGCGCAACCGAACGCCCGTCCATTCCGCGCAGCTGACCGCGCCGAACGACCATTGATTGCCGCTCGCGGCCGGTTTCATGAAGCGGCGGCCATTGCCCGCGCATTCGATGTGAAGCCGCAAGGCGACGTTTTCAAAGTCCCGCTTCAGATCGCCGATCGAAAGATCGAGCGGCGTTTTGACCTCGCCGTCAATTTTGAGGCGCCATGACGCCGCCGCCTCCTCCGAAATGGTCGGGACCAGTCCGTTGTTGCGCACGAACATGCGCGCCGCGGGCGTTACGTCATCGTCAAGAAGATGCGGCGGCGGCTCCATGTTCAGCGGCCGGTCGCCAAGGACGGCAAGGCCCGGTCGTTGCGCGGCGAGCGCCGACGCATCGGGATCAGCGCCGGCTTGCGCGAGCGCTATCGGCGCAATGCCGGGCGCGAGCCGATCGAGAAACGGGATCGGCAGGCCGAGCGCGGCGGCAAAGCCGCCAGCGGCGAGAAATCGGCGCCGTTGGAAGACAAATTCGTTTTCGGGATCATCGACCATATTCAGTCTCTCCTATGTCTGCCGCCTCTCGGTCGCTTTATTGTGCGCCAGAAACGCTTCGAGATTTTCGCGCTCCGGTTTCGTAAATCGAAGCGAAAGCTTCGTGCGCCGCCAGAGAATGTCGTCGACAGTCGCGGCGAACTCGACGCGGCGAAGATAATCAACTTCGCGCGCGCTGAGACCTTGGCCCAGCTGCTCTCCAAGGTCTGCATAGCTCGCCGCGTCGCTCAGTACGTTTCCCAGCCGTGTTCCATATGCGCGCCCAAGGCGATGAAGGTCGCGCGGGCTGAGCCAGGGATAGTCGCGGCCGGCGCTCTTAAGGAACGCGTCGAAATCGGCGTTTTCGATGTCGCCGCCCGGAAGCGCGGCGCTTTGTGTCCAGGGACCGGCCGTAAATCCGAGCAATGGCTGAAGCTTGGCGAGCGCATGTTCGGCGAGCCGGCGATAAGTCGTGATCTTGCCGCCATAGATCGACAGCAAGGGCGGCGCCCCGCTCACGTCAAAGACGTAATCGCGCGTGACGGCGGACGCATCCTTGACGTCCGAATCCTTGTAGAGCGGCCGGACCCCTGAATAGGTGCGGCGAACCATTTGCGCGGTGACGGGCATTGCGAAATATTCGCTCGCCGCCGCGCAGAGATAGTCGATTTCGCTTTGATCAATGGCGACGCGGGCGAGATCACCCTCAAACGGCTCATCGGTCGTGCCGATCAAGGTGAAGTCGCGCTGATAGGGGATTGCGAATATGATGCGCCCGTCTGCGTTCTGGAAAATGTAGGCATGCTCGCCGTCAAAGACTTTATTGACGATGATGTGGCTGCCTTTGATCAGGCGCAGCGAAAATCGCGGCGGATCATTCTGGCGGACGACGCTGCGCAGGACTTCGTCCACCCACGGGCCCGCGGCATTGACAAGCGCCCGCGTGCGGACCTCGCGACTGGCGCCGCCTTCGCTTTCAAGATCAGCGATCCAGATGCCTTCCTGCGAACGGATGGAAACCGCCTTTGTTCGCGTCAGGATAGTCGCGCCGCGTTCGGCCGCGTCAACCGCATTCAGCGCGACCAGCCGCGCGTCGTCGACCCAACAATCTGAATATTCAAAGCCGCGACGAAACTGCGGCTTTAACGGCGCGCCGCGGGGATCGCCTGAAAGACTGAGCGATTTTGTCGGCGGCAAGAGCTTTCGCCCGCCGATATGGTCGTAGAGGAAAAGGCCGGCGCGGAGCATCCAGCGGGGACGAAGCCCTTTGTGATGCGGAAGGACGAACCGCATCGGCCAGATGATATGCGGCGCGGCGCGCAACAATATTTCACGCTCCTGCAGCGACTCGCGCACCAGCCGGAACTCGAAATGCTCCAGATAGCGAAGACCGCCATGAACGAGCTTTGTGCTCGCCGAAGAGGTCGCCGACGCCAGATCGTTCTGTTCGCAGAGCAGCGTCTTGAGGCCGCGGCCCGCCGCGTCGCGAGCGATGCCAACGCCATTGACGCCGCCGCCGATGATCAAAATGTCGACCGATGTCTGCATGCCCGCCATTAAGCGTTCTTCAAGGCTTCGACGACTTTCTCAAGAGTGACGCGGCTGACGCGCACATTCGATTCGTCCGTCACGCCCGCTATATGCGGGGTGAGAATAATATTGCCGAGGCCGGCGAATTTAGCGCCGGATTCGGCCGCTAAAGGCTCGTCTTCGAAGACGTCAAGCGCCGCGCCGCCAAGGCGCCCTTCGCGGAGAGCCTCCGCGAGCGCCGCCTCGTCGACAACGCCGCCGCGCGCGGCGTTGATGATGATGGCGGTCGGTTTCATGGCGCCGATCGCCTTGCCGTCGATCATGCGGCGGGTTTCATCGGTCAGCGGCGTGTGAAGGCTGATGACGTCCGACTGCGAGAGCAGCTCGCTGAGCGATTGGCGAATGACGCCCTTCCAATGCGGACTCGCGTCCGGCAGGTAAGGATCGAATGCGGCGATGCTCATGCCGAGCGCGCGGGCCCGCGCTGCGGTCTCGCGCGCGATCGCGCCATAGCCGACCAACCCGAGGCGGCGGCCAAAAACTTCGCCGCCAATTAAGGCGTTTCGGGGCCATTTGCCGGCGGCGACGTCGGCGGACGAGCCGTAGGCGCCGCGGATCAGCATCAGCGCGGCCGCGATGACATATTCGGCGACGGCGATGTCATTGGCGCCGGTCGCGGGATAAACCGCGATTGATTTCGCCTTGCAGGCGTCTAAATCGATATTGTCGAGGCCGACGCCGAGGCGCCCGACGACCTTGAGCCGCGGCGCAGCGTCAAGCAGCGCGCCGCGCACTTGCGTCCGGTTCCTGACGACAATTGCCCGCGCGTCTGCAAGCGCCGCGTTGAGCCGCGCCGGATCATCGACAAGTTTTGCGTCATAGAGAACGTCATAGCCATGAAGCTGCGCGCGGATCGCTTCTTCGTCCATGAATTCGGAAATCACAACATCGGGCATTGCGACAACTGCTCCTTTCAGATCATCATCACGGCGATCAGCGCCGCGCCGCACAGAAACAGCGTTTCGACGACGATGACGCCGATATGCCGAGGCCCCAGATCCGCCATCGCCTTCAATGACGTCTTCATGCCGAGCGCGGCGATCGCGGCGACAAGCAGCCACTGCGACGTTTGGCCGAGCGCAATTTGCAAGGTCGATGGAATGACGCCGGCGCTGTTGGCGGCCAGCATCGCCGCAAACCCGACCGCGAACCAGGGAAACGGCGCCGGGGCATCGCCGACGGCCCGGCGCGACGCGACAGCGACCGCAACGACGACAACAGGCAGGCAGGCGACGCGCAGAAGTTTTACATAGGTCGCGACGGCGCCGGCCTCATCGGATACCGCATAGCCGGCGCCGACGACTTGCGCGACATCATGAATGGTGGCGCCGATCAGATAGCCGATCTGGCGATCATCAAATCCGAGCGCGTTAAACAGAATCGGATAGGCGATCATGGCGATGGTCGACAGACTGGTCACCGCGATTACCGTAAACAGCGTGTCGCCTTCGGCGTTTTCGCGGCGTTGGAGCGAGAGGCCGCCGGGATTGAGCGCCGGGCAGATCAACCAGTGGAATTCCCCGCTGAAAAATCCCCCGCGCAGCAATTCGAGCAGGGCGAGCGGGCCGGCCGGTTCGTCGCCGTGCATCCCGGCGGAGAGGTAGATTCGCGGC
>JBGSVH010000140.1:0-5361 GCA_041753055.1 Parvularculaceae bacterium | reverse complement strand
ACCAGCAATTGCAGCGCGCGGAAGCGCCGGCCGCCGGCCGGGACTTCATAGACGCGGGTCTCGGCGCCGCTCTCGTCAACGACCGCGCGGACGGTGAGGCTCTGGAGGAGCGTCCGTCGCGCGATGTCCTCGGCGAGCTCCTCGATCGAGACGCCCGCCTTCACCTGGCGGACATTCGCCTGAGAGAGAACGAGCCTGTCGAGCGGGATGTCGCGCGACGCGCTCAATGTCAGTTTCGGGATCGATTTCGACTTGGCCATGGAAGGTCTCCGCGACGGGCCGGCCGAAAGACTTTCTCTCAGCCTCCGAACCCGTCACGGAAAATCCGTCTCGCTCTTCCTCTCAGTCGCGCTGGCGCCGCGGGTGCCGGCCGATCGGGAATCGGGGACATCTGGATCAGTTGAGTGAACGCGGTTGCATAATGCCAATTGGGCGCGGGCGGCCGCACAGCCGCCCAGCAATTCTGATATAACGAATACCGATCACGAGCGCTGCGCTTTACTTTGCAGTTATCTTCAGATGGCAATTGCATAGCTGGGGGCCAAATCGGCAGAGCATGAAATTCCTTCAGAACGGTCCCGACATTCCAAACGAGTTGATCGCTGCCCAAGAGCGCGGCGAGGTCATTTTTATTTGCGGGGCCGGCGTTTCTATGCAGCTGGGGCTCCCATCTTTCAAAGGCTTAATTCAGCGCGTCTATGACGAGCTGGGAGAGCAATGGGAACTTCACCACGCGGAACGTGAAGGAATGAAGGATGACGGCCAATTGGCGCGTCAATACGACCGAGTGCTGCGCTGCCTTGAGCGGCGCCTGGCGGCTTCCAACCTTGGTCGTACTCAAGGCATGCGCGAACGCATCCGCGCCGCAATCCGTGCGGCACTTCGCGCCCCTGTAAATCCCGATCTGACTAACCACGCTGCCCTGCTCGACCTTTCCCGCGATTTTGACGGCAATATCCGATTGCTCACCACCAACTTCGATACGTTATTCGAACGAGCTTGGCCAATCGGCGTTGCTCCATCGCACGCGGGCGCGGCAATGCCGCAGCCAAAGACCGCAGGATGCGCCGGCGTACTTCATCTTCATGGGCGTCTTGGCGACGACACCTTGAATCTGAATGAGACAGATCTGGTTCTAACGAGTGCCGAGTTCGGCGATGCTTATCTGCGTTCGGGTTGGGCATCCCGATATGTCTACGATTTAGTTCGAGCTTTCACCGTCGTGCTGGTGGGCTATCAGGCGGACGACCCGCCAATGCGTTATCTTCTTGAGGTGCTTGAAGCGGATCGCGAGCGATATCCAGACCTACAGAGGGTTTACGCCTTTGCGGCTTCGGCCGACGGCGACAGTGAATTGCAGGCAGCCCTATGGCAGGCGAAGGGCGTCGAACCGATCTTGCATGACGTGATCGACGGCGATTATTCGCCGCTTTACGGCAGCTTACGCGAGTGGCGTCGATACGGGTCGGATCCCACTCAATGGCGCCGCGAACAACTCAAAACTCTGCTTAGCCGTCATCCTCAGGCGCTTACAAAAAGCGAAATCGCCGGGTGCGTTCACCTTCTATCTCACCGCGATGCCAGCCAACTTCTCGGCGAGATTTCACCTTCGGCGGATTGTCTCGCCGTCCTAAATCAGCAACGTGTGTTTGACGGCAACGACGCTAGCCCAGGCCAATGGATTGGAACCCGAGTCAACGACCTCGAAATGATTACGGCCTGTGGGGGGCATCCCAGCTTCGACGACCAAACGGTATGGTTCATCGAACGAGCGCTTGAGCGCGAACGAGATGTTCTAACCCCAGTTCGTCGCGCAGCTTGGGAAGTCTTGCTGACCGTCAATGCCAAGAGTGCAGAATCTGAACTCGGCATGGCGTGGTACAGAATCAGGCCTCGTATTCGCGAAGGACTGGCGAACTATGAAGCTCGCCGCTTAATCACGTCGCTCGTGCGTCCTCGGTTGACCGTTTCCAAGCGTCTCTCGCTCCGCGCGTCGGCAGGCGAGGAAACACCGGAATCGCTTCACTCGCTTCTCTGGATTGATTTCAAATCGTCCGAGCAGTCGTCGATCGACGAAGTGCTCGAGGTTTGGCCGCGCGACGGCGCAAAGGAATTGCAGCTTCTCAAATCACTTGAGCGCGCGTTGCTGGAAGCTCTGGATCAAGCTAGCGATCTAGAGTTTCTCTCCGGCTGGGATCGCGCCGACCACGACGTTCCCTCTGTCGCACGCCATCCTCAAAATGAATATCGCAGCGGCTTCTACCCGATCATTCGCTTGATGGCGGATGTCTGGGAACGTCTTGCCGAAGACGACGTATCCTCGGCCCTGCGATGCGCGCGCTCTTGGGCAAAGTCACCTTTCAACCTGATCAAGCGGCTCGCGCTGTTTTCAGCAGGTCACCCGAAATTCCCAGCCGGCGAGGCCGCTGACCTAATCGCAAACCTTGATGATCATAGATTTTGGATCAGTGGCGCCCAGGTCGAGATCATGCGGACATTGCTAGCCAAATGGGACGACATACCCGAACTAACGCGCGTCGCAATTGAAGATCGGATTGCGGGGGGCATCCCGCGCTCGCTCTTTCAAGAAGCCGCGATCGACAATGAAGACGATTGGGCGTCGATCCATGACTCCTCAGTTAATCGTCGCCTGACGCGTCTTCGCGACGCGGGCAAGCCATTACAAGAATCGAGCAAAGCCGCCCTTGCGGGCATTTCCCTCCGCCATCCGAAATGGAAGCCGGGCGGAGGCGACCGCGACGATTTCCACTCTTGGATGGAATCTCGGAGCGGACCTGACGGGCACCCTGAACTCCTGAAAGGCATCGCCGATGATGGTCTGGTCCAAGAGGCGATGCGACTGCAACGAGAGCGCCACTTTGACGAAAGCGATCTCTGGCGGGTGTTCTGTTTGTCCGATCCAGAAAGGGCGCTACGCGGACTAATATTGGAATCGAACGGGGGCAGGTGGAATCCCGAAGCTTGGCGCTCCTTGATTTGGACGGCGACGGAGAAAGGCGATGGCGACCTTTTCGCCGCCCTAGCTGGTCAGCTGTTGGCGATGCCCGATCCGACATTGGTTTCACTTTTGGATTCGGCGACCTCGTGGCTGCGACAACGTCGAGAGGCATTGCTCGCTGCTGATCTTCCTGGCGGGCCACAATTTTGGTTGCTATGGGATCGGCTTGCTGACCTCACTTACCGCGCCGATGCCGCTGACCCCAACGATCAGAGTGAAGGCAACCTTGAAATGTCGTCACTGAATGACGCGGGCGGGGTCCTTGCGTGGGCTCTTCTCGATGCCCTTGGAGCTTCTGCACCCGCAGCGGCTGCAGGCCTCGGCGCTGATTTCGACGCCCGCTTCTCAGTCGCCGCTGGGTCATCGTCGCATGCCGGATTGTTGGCGCGAGTTCATTTCAGTCGGGCACTTGCGTATCTCAACCACGTCTCTCCGGAGTGGACAGCAGTCGCACTTCTACCACGTTTTTCATGGGACCATCCGGAAGCGCTTGCGATGTGGAAATCCTATTCGCAGGGCAGCATCGGCTCAGCGAATCTTTTCAACACGCTGAAACCTGCGCTGCTTGCGGCACTTCAGCAGCCCGGATTATCTGATCAGCATTTAGAAAATCTGGCCGCCCACCTCTTGCAAGTCGTGATTTGGCATCAAGGGGCACAAGCCGCCGAGTATGACCTGACGAACGCCGAGTTCAAACGCGTCCTTACGACAGGGCCGAATTCCGTCCGGAAGAACATCTCTTGGCAGCTTTGGCGGTTGCTGAAGGCGAATGAGGGATCGTCTGAAGAGAGGGCCGTACGTTGGCGTACCTTGGTCGGTCCGATATTCGCCTCAATCTGGCCGCTGGATGCTCGCCTCCGCAGCGAGAGTCTTTCAAGAAATCTTGTTCACATGTTGCTGGATACCGGTGCTGCATTCCCAGAGGCGGTTGATGCCGCTGTCGACGTCATTGTTCCGTACCAGCTCTATCGCCTTGAGCACTTGTGGCTGGTGAAGCCGCAAGAAATCATCCACCGAGAGTTTCCGAAGCCCTTCCTGAGGCTCGCGAGCGCGTTGATCGACCCAAAGGATTACCCAATCCCGGCTGACCTCGGCGAAGTCCTGCAGCAATGCGTTGAAGCCGACCCGACCGTTGTGAATGAACCAGCATACCGCAGACTGTTCGCTCTCAGTCGATTGGGCGGGGCTTGATCCTCGGCATATCTTGATAAGTCCAAAATTCTCTATTGCCGGCGGCGCCAAGAGAAATTGCGATCATGAAGTCCGCTTCTACTCCCATTACCGACCAACTCGGATCGGAGATCGGAGCATGAGTTTTCGAGCAGAGGCGGCGGGACGTGTCGAGCCGCACCGGCTCCGGCCAACCGGTAGAGTCGAGTTACATTAGCTGGTGGCTCGCAATCAGCTGTTTCGCGCGCCCCTCAATATCAAGCCGAGCGTCCTGATGCGTCTTTCCCCGCGCAAATGCCGTGATGCCCTGAACAAAGTCAAAGACGCTCTCGGGCTTCTTATGTTCTTCCGCAAAAACAGTTTCGATGATGGTCGCGGTCTCGGCTTTCGAGAAGCCGCGCTTGCGTAGGAACTCCAAGCGGTCGTCGTCGGTCCGTGCGACGATCTGGGCGCGCGCCGCCTTGATGCCGTTGACGAAGGGCATGGGCGAGGAATCGGCGAAACGGGTCAGCGCGGGCGCGGCTTCGCGCGCGAAGCGGTCGGACGCGTATTTCGAGTGGCGGATGACGATCTCCTGAAAGTCTTCGACGCCCCAGAGGTTGCGGTTCTGGCAGACGGCGCGGAGATAGAAGGAGGCGAGGCCCAGGGTCTTCGCGCCGACTTCAGAGTTCCAGCAATCGAAGCCGCGGAAGAACAAATCGGGCGAGCCGTCGGGGAGGCGCCCCGCTTCGATCGGGTTCAAGTCGTCGACGAGGAAGAGGAAGACGTCGCGGTCGCTCGCATAGAGCGTCGTCGTCTCGCGGCTGATGTCGACGTTGGGATTATACACGCTGGTCGACCAGTCGAGAACGCCCGGCACCTTCCAGCGCGTGTCGCCGACGCCGTCGCCAGCGATCTTCTGCACGGCGGCGACGAGTTCATGGTCGTAGATGCGCCCGTAGTCGGGGCCGGTGACGGCGCGGAGCTCCGTCCGGCCGTCCTGGGTTTCGAGGGTCTTCACCTGCTCGGCGCGATGCGAGGTGAGCCCGTATTGCAGATTGATCGCGGCGAGCGGCGCCGGGAGCTGGCGCAGATACGCCGCCGGCGCGCCGACGAGGCTCGCGAGCTGGCCGAACGACCAATGCGTCGGCGCGACGATCTCGTCATTCTCAGGGAGGCGCAGGGCGAGCCGC
>JBGSVH010000139.1:0-10586 GCA_041753055.1 Parvularculaceae bacterium | reverse complement strand
CGCCGCGGCGCGGCGCGCGCTCGCCGCCCGCGGCCTTTTGGAGGCGGTCACCTGGTCTTTCACGGATGAGCGTCACGCGTCGCTTTTCTGCGCCAATTCTGCGGAAGAGGGCGCCAGCTGGCTTGCGGCGCAGGGGCTTTTGCTCGCCAACCCGATTTCATCCGACCTCGGAGCAATGCGTCCGTCGATGCTGCCGAATCTGATCGCCGCCTTGCAACGCAATGCCGATCGCGGCCGCGACGACCTTGCGCTATTCGAGGTTGCGCCGGTCTATATGTCTGATCGGCCAAGCGGGCAGCAGAGCGTCGCCGGCGGCGTGCGCCTGTCGCATCCAAAGCGTCATTGGTCGACGACAGCGAGCGTCGCGGACACATTCACGGTGAAATCCGACGCCATTGTAGCGCTCGACGCGGCGGGCGCTAGGACCGACCAGTTGCAAGCGACTGCTGACGCGCCGGACTGGTATCACCCGGGGCGGTCCGGCGTTTTGCGCCTCGGCCCGAAACTTGTGCTCGCGCATTTTGGCGAGGTCCATCCGCGCATTCTCAAGGCGATGAATGTTGAAGGACCTGTCTTCGCGTTCGAGGTTTTTCTGGACGTCATTCCGGCGGCGAAGGCGAAAGCAACCAAGACCAAGCCGGCGCTCGACGCATCCGCGCTGTTGCCGGTCCGCCGCGACTTTGCTTTTGTCGTCGATGAGGGGATCGCGGCCGAAGCGCTCCTCAAAGCCATTCGCGGCGCGGAGAAAAAGCTGATCGCCGAGGTCGGCCTGTTTGACGTCTACCAGGGCAAGGGCGTCGCCGACGGCAAGAAATCCCTCGCCGTCGAAGTGACCCTGCAACCGCGCGACCGGACCCTGACCGACGAGGAAATCGAGGCGGCGGCGAAGGCGATCGTCGCCGCGGTCGAACAAGCGACCGGCGGGACGCTCAGGACCTGAGCGGAGGGCGAGGGGCTTCTTGCGGAACCACGACCGAGCCGCTAAACAACGCCCCTCCCGCCAGGGAAAAGCCGCTTTAGCTCAGCTGGTAGAGCACATCATTCGTAATTCTCGGGTCGATGTGAAATACCGTTGATTTTCAGCGGGTTATAAGTAAGAGGATCGAGTAAGAACGCTATAATAATGGCGTCGGGCCGCTTTAGCTCAGCTGGTAGAGCACATCATTCGTAATGATGGGGTCAGGTGTTCGAGTCACCTAAGCGGCACCATTTCAAAATCCTCAAAAATCCAAAACCGTGCAATAACAACGAAAAATCAATGCGTTAAGGTGATTTTTCGTCCAATTTTTCGTCCAATGGCGTCCGATGGGGGCTCTTAAAATCGGGGGTAGTTGGGGGTATATATGGGGATACCGCCAGCCCATAACCGAGTCGATACCCCCAATGGCCCTATCCGACCTCAAAATCCGCAATGCCCAGCCACGAGTCCGGCCGTTCAAGATGCCGGACGGCGGCGGGCTCTACCTGATCGTGCAGCCGAACGGCTCAAAGCTCTGGCGGATGAAATACCGCTACCTTGGCAAGGAGAAGCTCTTGTCCTTCGGCCGGTATCCGGAGGTCGGCCTCGCCAAGGCCCGGAAGGAGCGGTTGGCGGCTAAAGTGCTTTTGGCGGAGGGGCGGGACCCTAGCGCGGAAAAGCGGGCCGCCAAGGGCCGGCTGCTTGAGGAGAAGGAGCGGACCTTTGCCGCCCTGACCGCCAAATTCCTCGCAAAACAGGAAAAGGAAGGCCGAGCCGCCTCAACCCTTAGCAAAAACAAATGGGTCCTCGACATGGCGATTGCCGAGTTAGGGGCGGAGCCTGTTACCTCGATCAAAGCACCGATGATCTTGCGAGCCCTGAAAAAAGTGGAGGACCGGGGCATCTATGAAACCGCCCGCCGTCTCAAGGTCATGATTGGCGCGGTGTTGCGCTATGGCATTTCGATCGGCTGGCTCGACGCCGATCCGACGCCCGCCTTGCGAGGCGCGCTGACGCGCCCGCCCCAGAAATCCCATGCGGCGATCACCGACCCCGAGGCGTTCGGCGAATTGCTGCGGGCGATCGACGGATTTTCGGGGCAGGTCTCGACCCGGATCGGGCTTCAGCTTTTGGCGCTGCTCTATCCTCGCCCCGGCGAATTGCGGTTCGCCAAGTGGGGCGAATTCGATCTTCAAAAGCGCGTTTGGACAATCCCCGCCGAGCGGACAAAAATGCGGCGCCCGCACAGGGTCCCTCTACCGGATGCGGCGATCTTGCTGCTCGAAGAGCTAAAGGCCCTGAATACGCCCGGCGAGCTTCTTCTCCCGTCGATCCGGACTTGGAAGAAGCCGATCAGCGACGCGACGTTTAACGCCGCCCTTCGGCGGCTGGGATATACGGGCGACGAAGCAACCTCGCACGGGTTCCGGGCGACCTTCTCGACCATCGCGAATGAGTCGGGGCTGTGGAACCCCGACGCCGTTGAGCGCGCGCTCGCCCATGTTGAAACCAATGCTGTGCGCGCCGCCTATTCGCGGAGCGATTTCTGGGAAGAGCGCGTCCGCATGGCGGATTGGTGGGCTGAGTACTTGAAAGGACTCCGCGTGGGACGCCGAATCACTGCGGAATGACCGCCGAAGTCCAACGAGGGCCGACGGTATGTATGATCCCGAATATTGGAAACTATGTGAGCAACTCAATGTTGTTCAGGCAGCGCTCCTGATGAGCGGCCATGATCCGTCGGAATTCGAACAATGGGTTGAAGATTGGGACATCAAAAATCAGCCAGACGGATACCACCCATGCAAAGTCGCCCTTATTGCGGCGATCAAATGCGGCAGCTTGAAGGGGAATCTCGCCAATGAGATAATTGGCGACCCAGATGGGGACTACGGTGAAAGCGTCAACTTACGAAGCTCATTCGTTGCCGTTCAAAGCCTGACCGATTGGCTCGTTTCCAAGCAATTTCGATGCGCATTCTTCCGTCCCAATGAAGAACCGGAACCCAGCTACCTGGATTCAACACATATCCGCTTTGCGCCGAAACTCGCGGCGGCGGTGAAAGCGTGGGAGGCGGCGGGCGAAGGCAGGTCTTTTAAGGGCAGGCCGAAGCAATTCGTCGAAAAATGGCTGCGGCTGCACGCTTCGGAATACTGTCTCACCTTGAAAAACGGAAAGCCCAACGAATCGGCGATCAAAGCGATCGCGCGAATCACCAATTGGAAACCGGAAGGCGGCGCGCCGGCGACTGAGGTCGCAACCACTCAAATTACTGAGTCGGCTACTAAATCTGGCTCTAATATTGTCAAGCTTAAGCAAGTGGTTCCAACGAAGTCATCGGCGGCGTTCGAACTTGACGACGAGATTCCGTTCTGACGATGGGAATGTGGTTCAGGTTTCCTAAAACCTGTCATCAGCTGCGCCAAAACATTTCACGTTTGCCGCTGCGCGCTCGGTAACCTGCCCTCCCGGGCATCAAATTCCGGCCAAGTTTTCTTTGACCTGACGATCTATTAAACGCGGCGCGCCGCCAACATCCTTTGCGCAACCCCAACAACCGGAGTTGCACAATGTCGAACCACAATGAATTTCCGCAAACTGGCTTTGTCCGCCTTAGCCAAATACTGGCGCCCGCCGGGCCGATCCCCGTATCGCGTTCGAGTTGGTGGCAGGGCGTAAAGGAAGGCCGCTTCCCGAAACCCGTAAAGCTCGGGCCGCGCACGACCGTCTGGCGCGTTGAAGACATCCGCGCGCTGTTTGAGCCGGCAGGCGCCTGAGCGATGGCGAAGCGGATCAATCCGCGCCGGGTCAAAATCCACCGCAACTATGACTTTGCAGAAGCCGCCCGGCGCCTCGGCGTTCACAAGAATACGGTCCGCAACTGGGCGCGCAGCGGCGATCTTCCTGTCTTCACGGATCGTCGGCCGCATATCGTCCGCGGCGCCGATCTTCGAGCCTTTCTCGAAAAGCGACAGGCCCACGCCCGGACGAAATGTCCCCCGAACCATCTTTACTGCCTTCGTTGCCGCGCGCCGAAACTGCCCGACAATATGACCGCCGACTTCGCGCCGGGCGGGTATGGCGCAGGAAACTTGAGGGCAGCGTGTTCGGTTTGCGGCTGCGTCATGCATCAGCGCTGCAATTTTCAGCGTCTCGGTGAAAGATTTCCCAATGTCATCATTTCAATTGAAGCGCCCGACAATCCCAACGTCGATGTCGAAGACTAATTGGGTCGGATGTTCCCCGTCCGATTTGTGAGTTGAAAGGATCAAGTATGACGACGGCCAAACCGAACGCTGCGAACGAGCGGATGAAACGCGAATATCTCTATCATCTGCGGCATGCCAGACGTCAGAGCGAAGCAACAGTCGACAAGGCGGCCGCCGCGATCGATAGCTTCCTCGCCTATACGCGCCATCGGGACCTCAGGAAATTCCACCGCCGGCAAGCGACGGGGTTCAAGGATCACTTGCTGGGGAGACAAAACGACCGGACCGGCGCGGCGCTCAGCCTCTCAACGGTCCAGTCCAACCTGAAGGCCATGCGGAATTTCACAATCTGGCTCGCCGATCAGTCTGGCTACAAGCGCTCCGTGACTTATACCGACGCCGATTATTTCAGCCTTTCCCATGGGGAGGCGAGGGCGGCTTCGGCGCCAAGAACTAAGCGGCCGCCATCGCTCGAAGACATCCATAGGGTTATCGCGCTAATGCCGGCCGCCTCCGACATCGAATTGCGGGATCGCGCCGTAATCGCCTTCACGATCCTGACCGGAGCGCGCGACGGCGCCACCGCGTCATTTCGGCTCAAACACCTGGACATCGAGGCGCGGCATCTAATTCAGGACGGTCGGGAGGTTGCGACGAAATTCCACAAGACCTTCCAGACCTATTTCTTCCCGATCGGTGGCGACGCGGAACGGATCGTCGTCGAGTGGGTCCGCCATCTGCAGGCGAAGCTGAATTTCGGGCCGGAAGACCCGCTCTTTCCCCGGACCAAAACCGGCCTCGATTCGGAAGGTCGGCTCGGTCCGCTAGGTCTCGATCATGCGCCGTGGTCGAACGCGACGGCGATCCGCAGGATATTCAAGGTCGCCTTCGCGGCGGCCGGGCTTCCCTATGGCAACCCTCATCTTTTTCGGGATGCGCTTGTTCTGCACGGCCAGAACGTCTGCAAGACGCCGGCGCAGTTTAAGGCGTGGAGTCAGAATTTGGGTCATGAGGACGTCCTGACGACCCTGCGAAGCTACGGCTCTATTTCGGCGAGGGACCAGGAAGCCTTGATCAGAGGGCTTGGCGATCGGCCTGACGACGAGGATACTCTCGCCCAGATTCGGAAAATTCTCGGCCGGGCTGCCTGAGCGCCGCCCGATCGCGAGAGAGGGGGAGTGCAGATGGCGCGTGCGCCCAAGAAGGCGGCCGGCAAGGCTGAGCCGAAAACCCGCAATGGCGGCGACCTCGACTTTGCGGCGGAGCTGTTCAAGGCCGCCGACAAGATGCGCGGGAACCTTGAGCCGTCTGAATACAAGCACGTCGCGCTGGGGCTCATCTTCCTCAAATACATCTCCGACGCCTTTGAGGCGCAGCGGGCGAAGCTCGCCAAGGAAGAATACGCCGACCCGGAGGACCCGGAGGAATACCTCGCCGCCAATGTCTTCTGGGTGCCGAAGGAGGCGCGCTGGGCGTACATTCAGGCGAACGCCAAGCGCCCGGAGATCGGCAAGCTGATCGACGACGCGATGGAGGCGATAGAGAAAGTCCCAACCAACGAGCGCCTCAAAGGCGTCTTGCCGAAGACCTATGCGCGCCCGACGCTCAACAAGACGATGCTGGGCGAGCTGGTCGATCTCTTCTCGAAGATCGGCATGCATCACGAGTTCGACACGGCGCGCGACCTTTTCGGTCGCGTCTATGAATATTGCCTCTCGATGTTCGCATCGAGCGAGGGCAAGCGCGGCGGGGAGTTTTTGACGCCGCGCTCCGTCGTCCGCACGCTCGTTGAAATGCTGGAGCCCTACAAGGGCCGCGTCTACGACCCCTGCTGCGGCACGGGCGGAATGTTCATCCAGTCGGAGCGCTTCATCGAAAGCCATGGCGGGCGACAGAACGACATCGCCGTCTACGGGCAGGAGATCAACAACACCACCTGGCGCCTCGCCATGATGAACCTCGCCGTCCACGGGATAGAAGCTGACATCCGCTGGAACAATGAAGGCACGTTCCACCGCGACGAGCTGCCGGACCTAAAGGCCGACTTCATCCTCGCCAATCCGCCCTTCAATATTTCCGACTGGGGCGGCGAGCGGCTGAAAGACGACGCGCGCTGGAAGTTCGGAACGCCTCCGGCCGGCAACGCCAACTTTGCCTGGCTTCAGCACATCGTCCATCATCTGGCGCCGCGCGGAACCGCCGGCGTCGTCCTCGCCAACGGGTCGATGTCGTCGCAGCAATCGGGCGAGGGCGAGATCAGGCGGGCAATGATCGAGGCGGACGTCGTCGACGCCATGGTCGCCCTGCCCGGGCAACTTTTCTATTCGACGCAGATCCCCGCCTGCTTGTGGATTCTCGCGCGCGACAAGAGCGCGAATGGTCACCGCGACCGGCGGGGCGAAATCCTGTTCATCGATGCGCGGAAATCGGGCTTCATGATCGACCGCGTGCGGCGGGAGTTTGCCGACGCTGACATCGCGAAAATCGCCGGCGCCTATCACCGCTGGCGGGCGAAGGCGCCGGAAGAGGCCTATGCGGATGAGCCGGGCTTCTGCAAATCGGCGAGCCTCGACGAGGTGCGCGCGCACGGATTCGTGTTGACGCCCGGCCGCTATGTCGGCGCAGCCGACGCGGAAGACGACGGCGTCAGCTTCGAGGAACGGTTCGGCGTGCTTCGGGCGAAGCTGGCGGAGCAGTTCGAGGCCGGCCGGGCGCTGGAGGCGCGGATCGAGGCAGCGCTGAGTGAAGTAACACCTGATGAGTAAGTGGCCGCGGGTCAGGATTGGCGATCTAGGTCGTGTGGTTACGGGAAAGACGCCATCGACATCGGTGGCGTCTAATTTCGGCGGGCCATTTCCGTTCATCACAATTCCGGACCTTGATGGCCGGGTCATGATCGAGCAATCGGCCCGCACCCTCTCAGCCAATGGCGGCTCCACGATCCAGTCGAGCCTTCTCCCGCCGGGCAGCGTGATGATGTCCTGCATCGCCACGGTCGGGCGCTGCGGCATCACCACGGCCCCAAGCTATACGAACCAGCAGATCAACGCTCTGATCCTACGCGACGGCGTCAACGCTAGGTTCGTATACTACGCCTTCAAGCTGCTCGGAGAGGACCTCGAGGGCGTGGGAGGCGGAGGCTCCGTCTACACCAACGTCTCAAAGGGGCGGTTCTCGGACCTCACCATCCCGCTGCCGTCAGGAGACGAGCAGAGACGCCTCGCCAATACCCTGGGGGCTCTCGACGACAAGATCGACCTCAACAGGCGGATGAATGAGACGCTGGAGGCGATAGCGCAGGCGATCTTCCGTGACTGGTTCATCGACTTCGGCCCCGTCCGCCGCAAAATGGAAGGCGCGACCGACCCCGTCAAAATCATGGGCGGCGTAACAACGGACACGGACGAAGCCGCCCGCCTCGCCAACATCTTCCCCGCCACCCTCGCAGACAATGGTCTGCCGGAGGGGTGGGAGGAAGGCATTCTTTCTGATCTTGTCGAACTGAACCCAACGGAGCCCTTGAAAAAGGGCGTTGTAGCTCCTTACACGGACATGGCCGCGCTACCCACATCCGGGCCTACCGCCGACCGGCCCGTTCCCAGAGAATTTGGTTCAGGGATGCGCTTTCGGAATCGTGATGCATTATTGGCGCGAATTACGCCATGCCTGGAGAATGGAAAATCCGCCTACGTTGATTTCTTGCCGGACAATAAATCCGTTGGCTGGGGATCGACAGAATTTATTGTTTTACGCGCAAGGCCGCCTGTGCCGAGCCCGTTTGCCTACCTTATGGTTAGACATCCGGAATTTCGGGAGCGGGCGATTCAAAGCATGACAGGCACCCCGGGAAGGCAACGTGCGCAGGCTGACGCGCTGTCAGGTTTTGCAATCGCAGCAGCAACTACCGAAATCTATTCGACATTCGGCGCGCGCATCGAACCCATGTTCGAAATGATCCGAGCAAATGCTGAGGAAAACCAAACCCTCGCCGCCATGCGAGACCTCCTCCTCCCCAAACTTATGTCCGGCGAAATCCGCCTCAAGGACGCCGAAAAAATCGCTGAGGCTGCGGAGTGACCGGCGCGCGCACCATCAACGTTTATTGCGACGAAAGCTGCCATCTGGAGCGCGATCATGTTCCGGTCATGGCGTGGGGCGCAATCTTTTGCGAGACTGGCGAGGTTCGCGCGATCGCAGAAGATTTGCGTGCGCTGAAGTCGGCCCATTCCCTCGCACCGGATTTCGAATCGAAATGGACCAAGGTCTCGCCGGCGAAGCGCGATTTTTATCTCGCCGCGATTGATTATTTCCTGAAGGATGACCGGTTGCGATTTCGCGGTCTCGTCGTGCCGGACAAATCGAAGCTCGACCATACCCGCTTCGATCAGTCCCATGACGACTGGTATTACAAGATGTATTTCACGATGCTGCGCCCCATCTTCTGCGCGCCGCATCGCTATCGCATCTATCTAGACGTCAAGGACACGCGCGGCGGGCCAAAGGCGCGCAAGCTGCATGAGGTGCTGGCGAACAGCCTCTTTGATTTTGATCGCCAGTGTATCGAACGGGTGCAACAGATTCGCTCCCATGAGAGCGAACTGCTTCAACTGGCTGATTTGCTGATCGGCGCGCTCACCTATTCAAACCGCCAATTGACCGGCAGCGCCGCCAAGAACGCGATTATCGCGAGACTGCGCGCGCGCCTCGGGCAGAAAGTGCTGACTGAAACCTCGGCCTTCGCCGCAACAAAATTCAACATTCTGGTTTGGCGTCCGCAGGAGAAAGCGGAATAATGCCGCCGGATTTGATCACCCTTGCCGCCTTCAATGGCGATTGGGCGGCATATGAAGACGCACTGCATGAAGTATTCATCAATGAGATCGCCCGCGGCGGTTTGATATTTGACGGTTTGGGCGTCTCGTGTCGGCGGATTCCTGAAAGCGGAAATCGTTGGGCGTCGTTCTGGCATCTGATCCAGGAGGGCAGGATCGAGGACGATCGCACGCCGGACCTTCGGCGATGCGAGCGAATTCGATGGGTTCGATGGGTCATCCTGAATGCGGGCGCCGAACCCGCGATTGATGTCTGGCGCAATCAGCGAAAGTCGGAGAGCAGCATTCTGTTGTGGTATCGCGAAGAATACTTGGTCGTGCTTTCGGCGCGCCAAGGCTATCATCTCCTCAAGACGGCCTATTGCACTGAGCAAAGCCGGCGCATCGAACAGCTTCGGCGCGAGCGGGATGCATATCTGAGGGTCGGGCGATGAAGGGGCCAGAAAATGCTGAAGCCGCCCAAGCGAACCGGGGCGGCCTCGAATGCTCCTCCTACGCATGGCAGGTGAGACTGTCACAACATGTGAACTTTGCCGGAAAAGTCAAGGGAAATCTGAAAGCTGCCCTAGGACGCGGTCGACGTCGCGCGGCCGAAAATTCTTATGAATCAGATAGTTGTTTGGTCTCTCTTAGGCGGTGCGGGGTTTTGGCCATTGGGGTGGCGGAATGACCGACCATCGCTACACCCAGACCGACACCGCCTATGCTGGCTTCTCCGAAGACATCGTCGAAACCGCCGCGATCGAGCACATCCGCGATCTCGGCTGGGCCTATCTCGACCCCGCCGACATCGCGCCCGACGGGCCGAACCCGGAACGCGCGTCCTATGGCGATGTCGTTTTTGAAAAGCGCCTTGAGGCCGCTGTCGCGCGAATCAACCCGTCGATCCCGGCGGAGGAGCGCGGCGCCGCGATCAGGCAACTCCTCTCCTCCGAGACGCCTTCGCTCATCGAGGAGAACCGGCGCCTCCACCGCTTGCTGACGGACGGCGCCGATGTCGAGTTTCAGGGCGCCGAGGGCCTGCTTCGCGGCGACAAGGTCTGGCTCGTCGATTACGACGATGCCGAGAACAATGACTGGGCGGTGACGCAGCAATTCACAGTCATTGAGGGCCGGCGCAATCGCCGCGCCGACATCGTGCTGTTTCTCAACGGCCTTCCCGTCGCGGTCATCGAGGTGAAGAACGCCGCCAACGAGAACGCGACGACTGACGCCGCGATGGCGCAGCTTGAAACCTATCGCAGGGAAATCCCCTCGCTCTTCCGGACGAATGTCGTGCTTGTCGCCTCGGACGGGATGCTGGCCCGCATAGGCTCGCTGACGGCGGATCGCGAGCGTTTCATGCCCTGGCGCATGTCCGGCGTCAGCAACCTTGGGACATTTGACGGGATGAACTGAACGGAGGATTTCTGGCTCATCGTAGCCCATTGAGGGAGCGAAGATGATACAGAAATCCGGGCCGCCAGAGTCGGCCGAACAGCATATCAAGACCATCCGCCGGGTGACGCGGAAGAGATATTCAACCGAAGAGAAGATCCGGGTCGTCCTGTCGGGCCTTCGGGGCGAATACTCGGTCGCCGAATTGTG
>JBGSVH010000138.1:0-4511 GCA_041753055.1 Parvularculaceae bacterium | reverse complement strand
TTCAATTTACCGGCGCCTTCAAGGAGCGCGGCGCCCTCAACAAGCTGCTGATGTTAAACGCTGCCGACCGCGCCCGCGGCGTCATCGCCGCCTCCGCCGGCAACCACGCGCAAGGCCTTGCACGTCACGCCAAGGCGCTCGGCGTCCCGGCGACGATCGTCATGCCGGAGACAACGCCCGACGTGAAAGTGCGCCAGACCCGGGCGTTTGACGCTGATGTTGTCCTTGCGGGCCATTCCTTTGAGGAAGCGCGCGAGCGGGCCGACGAGATCTGCGCCGAAAAGGGTCTCGTCTTCGTCCACCCTTTTGACGACCCGGCTATCATCGCCGGGCAAGGAACGGTCGCGCTTGAAATGCTTGAAGACGGGCCGAAATTCGACGCCATCATTGTGCCGATCGGCGGCGGCGGCCTTATCTCCGGCATGGCGCTGGCGACAAAGGATGCTTCGCCCGTAACCGAGATCATCGGCGTGCAGGCGGCGTTATTCCCGTCGATGAAAAACGCCCTCGACGGCGGCGCAAGACCCGTTGGCGGCAATACGCTGGCCGAAGGCATTGCGGTGAGAGATGCCGGCGCCCTGACGCGCCGCATCGTCGCCGCACATGTCGACGATATTGCGTTGGTCGATGAGCGCATTCTTGAGCGGGCGCTCAGCATGCTGATGAATGAACAAAAGGCGCTGGTTGAAGGCGCAGGCGCGGCAGGGCTCGCTGCGGTGCTCGCCGACCCCGCTCGCTTCGAAGGCCGCACCGTCGGCCTTGTCCTGTGCGGCGGCAATATCGATGCGCGGCTCTTGTCGATGATCTTGATGCGCGACCTAGCGCGGTCTGGGCGGCTGGCGCGGCTGCGCGTCCAGCTTCTCGACATGCCGGGCCAGCTGGTGCGGGTTGCAACAATCATCGCCGAACAGGACGGCAATGTAATCGACGTCGGCCACCACCGGACCTATTCCGACCTGCCGGCCAAAATGACCTGTATGGACGTCACCATCGACACCCAGGGCCAGGACCACCTCGACCGCATCATCGAGAATCTGCGCCAGGCCGGCTATCTGGTTGAAATCGCAGCCTATTGATCGGCGATCGGGACCAATCCCGCCGATTGTCGCCGAATTGCGATTGAATCAGGCGTCAAGCGCCCTATTTTCACCTAAGGGTTGTGACGAGGGGCGGGACATGGACGCAGCGACGCGGGTTTTCCAGAAGCTTGGCCTTTTTGCCATGCTGGCGACGGTGCTCGCTGCCAGCGCCAATCTTGGCGCACGCGCGCAGACAAGCGAAGCGGCGCGCGAGGCGGTGGTCCTCACCATCGACGGACCGGTGACCCCCGCCAATGCGCAATATCTGGCGCGCGAGATCGGCCTCGCATCGGATGCAAAAAAGGAATTGATCGTTATCGAGATCGACACCCCTGGCGGGCTTGTCGATTCGATGAAGACGATCATCAAGGCGATCCTCGCATCCGAAACCCCGGTTGCGACCTTTGTTTCGCCGCAGGGCGCGAGATCGGCCTCCGCCGGGCTTTACATCATGTATGCGGCGCACATTTCGGCGATGGCGCCCAATACCAATACCGGCGCGGCGACGCCGGTCGAACTCGGCGGGTCGCCGCAAAATGAAAATCCCTTCGAGGGCGAGAAACCGCAACCGGCGGCAGCGCCGGAAGCGGCCCCTAATGCATCCCCCGATTCGGCCCCCGCCGCCAATAATCCGCCTACAGAGGAAGTTCCCCCGCTCGCCAATGCTGACGCCATGCGCGCCAAGGTCATCAACGATTCCGTCGCCTATATCAGGGCGCTCGCCGAAGAGCATGGCCGTAACGCCGACTGGGCGGAAAAGGCGGTGCGCGAAGCTGCGTCCATCACCAGCCGCGACGCGCTTCAGCTTGGCGTCATCGACCTCATCGCCGACGATCTTGACAGCCTCCTCGCGCAGATTGACGGCAAAACAGTTGATACGGTCGCTGGCGAAAAAACCCTGCAAACTGCCAATATCTCGATTGTCCATGTTGCGCCGACCCTGATCGAACGAATTCTCGGCTTCATCGCCAACCCCAACATCGCCGTGATCCTGATGTCGCTCGCGACCACCGGCATCATCATCGAAATGTGGAACCCCGGCTCGATTTTCCCGGGCGCGGTCGGCGTCACCTGCCTGGTGCTCGGTCTTTATTCGCTTCAGGTCCTGCCGACCGAGTGGCTGCCGCTGGCGCTGATGGGCGTTGGCGCCGTGCTGATAGCGGCGGAAGCCTACACGCCGACTTTCGGCCTTGTCGGCGTCTTCGGCCTCGCGATGTTCGGCGTCGGCATGTATTTTCTTTTCCCGGAAGGGTTTCGCGTTTCCAGCTCCGTCATCGGAACGCTGATCGCCATCATCGGCGCCTTTCTCGCGATGATTTTCTTTGCTGTCGTCGGCTCAAGGTCGCACGGCCCGATGATCGGCGCTGAAGCAATCCGCCGCCGCGAAGGCGTCGTTGACGACTGGCAGGGCAAAGAAGGCTGGGTCATTGTCGAAGGCGAGCGCTGGCGCGCCAGAGCCGACAAGCCGCTTCACCCCGGCGACAAGGTGCGCGTCATCGAGATCGACGGGCTTGTCCTCGTCGTCCGGCAGGCGAAAGCGCCGGGACTGCTCGGCGGGTTCACGAAAGAAGCGGCATAACGGTGCGACAGCCATGACCGAGACCGCGTCTCCTGCCGGCATTGCCGCGTTAATCCTTGCCGGCATTGTCGTGTTTGCGGCGGTGAAGCTCTTATGGGGCATGGCGCTGTGGTTTCAGCCGAGCCGCTTTCGCCTTGGCCAGCAGATGCAGGGCGAAGACATCACGGTGACGGAGTGGTCGGGCAGAGAAGGCTATGTTGACGCCGGCGGCGAACTCTGGCGCGCCATGTCGAAGGACGCGCTGGCGCCTGGCGATCGCGTCACGCTGTCGAAAGTGAAGGGATTGACGCTCGAGGTCCGCAAGGGCTGACGGCGCAGAGGCCGGAAGCTAAGCCTTCCGGAAATCAGAAGGAGACGTCCATGCCCGGTCTTGGTTCAATCGGCATTCTTGCCGCAATTGCGTTGTTCTTGCTCACCAGCATCGTCAAGATCCTCAGGGAATATGAGCGCGGCGTGATTTTCACCCTCGGCCGTGTCGGTCGCAATGCGGCGGGGCCCGGATTGATCCTGCTCATCCCCGGCATCCAGCAAATGCGCAAGGTCGACATGAGAACGCTCGTCCACGACGTGCCGACGCAGGACGTGATCAGCCAGGACAACGTCTCGGTGAAAGTGAACGCGGTGATCTATTATCGTGTCGTCGACGCGGTGCGCGCGATCGTTCAGGTCGAAAACTATATGGCGGCGACCAGCCAGCTGGCGCAGACGACCTTGCGGTCGGTCCTCGGCAAGCACGACCTCGACGAAATGCTGCAGGAACGCGACAAGCTCAACAAGGACATTCAGGCGATCCTTGACCATCAGACCGAGGCCTGGGGGATCAAGGTCTCCAACGTCGAGATTAAGCATGTCGATGTCGCGCCGGAAATGATCCGCGCCATCGCCAAACAGGCCGAGGCCGAGCGTGAGCGTCGCGCCAAGATCATCTCCGCTGAGGGCGAACAACAGGCCGCCACCAAGCTCGCCGAAGCCGCGACGATCCTTGCAACCTCGGCTGGCGCGATGGAATTGCGCTATCTTGCCGCCTTGCAGGAAATCGCCACCGACAAGACCAACACGATTGTCTTCCCGTTCTCGCTGGCCGATCTGGCGCGGTCGATCGGCGGCGGGCGGTAGACGCCATTAATTGTTGAATATTCGCAACACTCGACGATAACCGGCCTTGCGGCAGGTAAATTTGGACGATTGTCGCTCGTAACCGCTCGCCGCCATAAGAAAGGTCCAATAGTCTCCTTCCATACAAATAGGGGCGGTCCCGAAAACAGGGACGCATTGGGAGGAATTATGAATAACGGCCTATTGGCGAAAGCCTCGATTCTGGCGCTTGGTGTGGCGATTGCCGCGCCATCCGCCGCCTTCGCTCAAGGCGCCGCCGGCGCCCTTCGCGACGAGATTCTCGTAACCGCCACCAAAAAAGCGGACGCGGAGAATGTTCAGGACGTTCCGCTGGCGGTCACGGCCTATGGCGCGGAGCAACTCGACGCCCTCAAGGTCCGCGATCTTTCAAGTCTTAGCTATTCCATGCCGAACGTTTCACTCGACGATGTCGGCACGGCGCGCGGCGTCGCGAATTTCTCGATCCGCGGCCTTGGCATCAACTCTTCGATACCATCGATCGACCCGACAGTCGGGGTCTTCGTTGACGGCATGTATCTCGGTATCAATGGTGGCGTTGTCCTTGATATCTTCGATCTGGAATCGGTTGAGGTCTTGCGTGTCTTGCCCCCGTATAACTGGGCCGCTTATCTGGGATTTTTCTACGAAGCGGTTGGGGAACTGGGATGGCGAGGAAACGGTTTTCGGACGAGGACATATTGAACCTGCTGCGGCTGATCGAAGTCGAGTTGTCATCG
>JBGSVH010000137.1:0-45116 GCA_041753055.1 Parvularculaceae bacterium | reverse complement strand
CAGGGGCGTGGCCGGAAGTCGCAGCGATCATCCCGGCGCGCAACGAACAGGAGACGATCGGCAATGTCATCGGCGCGCATTTTTCTTCCGTCTATCGGGGCGCGTTTTCGGTCGTGCTTGCCGACGATCATTCAACCGACGCGACGCAGGATTGCGCCGGCGTCGCTGCGCGCGGCCGCGATGGATTCACCCTGATTGAGGCGCCGCCGCTCCCCGCTGGCTGGACCGGCAAATTGTGGGCGGTCAATGCCGGCCTTATTGAAACCAAACGCCGCGCGCCGGACGCGCGCTACATCCTCCTCACCGACGCCGACATTGTTCTGGCGCCGCAGACGCTCTCGCGGCTGGTTGCACTGGCGGAGGAAAACGATCTGGCGCTGACCTCGCTGATGGCGCGTCTCGACGCGCGCGGCGTTTGGGGCGAGCTTCTCATTCCGGCTTTTGTCTATTTCTTCCAGAAGCTCTACCCGTTCGGCGCCGTCAATAATTCCGAACGCAAGACAGCGGCGGCGGCGGGCGGCTGCATGCTGCTTCGCCGCGACGCGCTCGACGCGATTGGCGGCGTTGCAGCGATCCGCAGGCGTCTCATCGACGATTGCGCGCTTGCCGCCGCCGTCAAGGCGTCCGGCGGCAAGATCTGGATCGGGCTTGCCAAGGACGAAGCGCTTTCGCTGCGCGACAATCGTTCTCTAAAATCAATCTGGTCGATGGTGGCAAGGTCCGCCTTCGTGCAGCTTGATCATTCATGGTTGATGCTCGCAGGAACAATCGCAGGAATGCTGCTGCTTTATCTCGCAGCGCCGACGATCGCCCTCTCCTATCCGGCGCACGGGAATGGAACGGCGGCTGCGATTGCCGCCGCTGCATGGGCGTTGATGGCGGCGACGTATCTGCCGACCGCGCGGGTCTATGATCAGGCGTCATGGAAAACATTCCTGCTCCCCATCGCGGCGCTTTTCTACACGCTGATGACGATCAGTTCGGCGATTGATCATCTGCGCGGACGCGGCGGCGCATGGAAGGGCCGGACCTATCCAGCGGGCAACTCAGACTAGCCGCTGTTGTTCGAACCAGTTCAGCGTCTGTCTCAAGGCCTCTTCAAAGGGCGCAGACTCCCAGCCGAGTTCCGCCTTCGCTTTCTCGCTTGAAAAGGAAACGCGGCGACCGGCAAGACGCACGCCCGTCAGCGGCGCTTTTGGCGGCCTCCCCGTCAGGCGCGCAACAATGCCGGTATCGACGAGCCCGGCGAAGAGGGCGATCGCAAAGGGAAGTTCAAGCGTCGGCATCTTGCGCCCACTCATTTTTTCCAGCGAGGCGAGCAGCCGCCGCATCGGTACATTTTCGCCGCCAAGAATATAACGCTCGCCGCGTCGCCCGCGATCACGCGCAGCGATCATGCCTTCGGCAAGACTTCGCACATCGACAAAATTCAGGGTGCAATCGATGGTCGCCGGCGTTCTCCCGGCGAGGAGGTCAAGGATCATTCGCGTCGGCGGCGTCAGGGTCGCGTCGCCAGCGCCGAGCGGTTCGGTCGGAATGACCGTGACGGCGTCAAGCCCCGCCATCGAAGCGGCCTCGACAGCCCGCTCGGCATCGAGTTTCGAGCGCGGATAGGGGCCGAGCATGTCTTCGGGTTGCAGCCTTGTTTGTTCGTCCGCATGCGACGCCCCGAGCGGCGTTCGCCGCCCCACCAGCGTCGTCAGGCTGGAGCAGTAAACGAACCGCCGGACGCCGGCGGCGGCGGCCGCGCCCAGCATGACCTTCGTTCCAAGATGATTGACGTCATCAAAATCAGACGCGTCCCGCGCCCACAATTGGGCATTGCCGGCGAGGTGAAAGATTGTTTCGGCCCCATCAGCAGCGCGCGCCGCAGCGCCGGGATCACAAATCGAACCCACAAGCGATTCAGCGCCAGCAAGCGCTTCCAGATCGAGAATGCGAACCGCCTCCCCACGCGCCTGTATCGCCGCAACCAGATGACGGCCGACAAATCCCGCGCCGCCGGTAACAAGAGCGAGCGTCACGTCGCCGCTTCGCTTCGCTTGCAAACGACGAGGCCGCGGTCCGCAACTGAGCCGATGACAAGTATTTCGCCGATTTCGAGCGCAACGGTCGCCGCCGAATAAAGTTTGGCGGCGGGGTCGTCGAACAAGAGGGTAATCGCGCCAGTTTCCGGGTCCACCCTGACGATCCGGCTGCCGCTTCGCCCAAGGCCAAGCCGCCGTTGCAAACCAATCGCGAGCAAGGACGGGTGAAGCGCGGCGACCACCGCGCCGTCTTTGGTCGTCGTCAAATTGTCCGGGGCGCCGGGAAGCGGGATTTTCCGGACGAGCTGTGCGCCGTCGCCATTCGAATCGAGAATTAACAGCGCCTGATCCCGCGTCGCCGCCAGCGCAAGCTGGTTACCGTCGGTAACAGTAACGCCGTTGGCATGCCCCGCACCGTCGAAAATATCCGCCCCGTCAGCCGTATCAATACCGCTATCTTTCGCGCCGATGATATCTTCGACGCCGCCACGCCAGCCGCAATGGGCATGATCAAATGAAACAAACGTTTGGGCGCCAAGCGTCACAAGATCATTTGCTGAGCACCGCGCCGCGCCGCTGCTGCTGATGTAGACGGCGCCATCCGCATCCGCCCGCTCAACCTGCGCGGTCATGGCCCACTTGCCGTTGATGCGCTGATAGGAGCGATTGATGAAGGCGATCTCGCGGCTATCAGGGTCAAAGCTGACGCCATGCGGCCTGAGGCCGCCAGCAATGCTGTCGCGATCAACAATCGACGCAAGTGTAATCGTGGCGTCGTCGCCCGTGAGCGCTAACAGGGGCGCTGCGTAAATGCCGCCCTGCGAAATCTCGAAGGCGTTATTCGCAATCTCGTGTTCAACCTTGCGGCGGTCATAGGCGGAAATGAATACGCGCCCACCGCTGGCGTCATAAGCGAGGTCTTCCGCGCCGACGGTCGCCGCGCCGGTCGTCGCATCAATGATCGCAACCCGTCGGCATTGCTTCGCCGAATAGAGAGGCTCGCCATCGACTTTTTGCGTACAACCGCAAAGAACGGCGATCGCCGCCCCAATCACAAACAGATGTCGCCCCACCGATGAGCCCCCCGGCCTTGCTGGTTCCGCTGAACTCCCCCGGTTACTGGCCGGGCCGCCTGTAGTCCCATTGCGCAAGAAAACGACCCAGCCTCAGTTCGACTTTCGCCGCCGCCTCGTCCGAATACGAAAACCTATTCTTCTCGAACGTCCGCACCGACGCAAGATAGGCCTCGAATTTAGGCCTCGCCAGTTCAAATCCTGGCAATTCAAGCGCTTCGTAGACACGCTGCAGGGTTCCAATCCCGTCGCGATCGAGATCTTCATAGGCAAGATCGAGATATTTCGGTGGCGCGAGGCCCTTGGCGTCTGCCGCCAGCCGATCCATCATTCGCTCATAGACCCCGAAAATTGCCTCGTCGATGTCAATATAGGCGAATGACTGGAGCGCAAATTCGTCGAGCAGTTTCTTGTAGAAATTGCGCATCGACACGAACACTTCGTAGGGATTGCGTCTGATATGAACAAATTTCGCCTCAGGAAACAGCTGCATCAGCATAGCTAGCCGGCCGGTGTAGACCGGGTTTTTGATCAGTAGCGTCTTTTCGTCCTGATATTTCGACAGCTTCCGCAGAAGGTAGATGAAGCGTTCCCGCCAACGCTCGACGTCCGCGTCGGAACATCCGTCAAAAAAGAGGCCTCGTTCCAGAAATTCCGAAAACGCCTTCGGAAAATAAATGCCGTGATAGAAGGAGAGATCCGTCATGTTCGCAATGGCGATCTCGTCTTCCTGCGGGCTGTCCGGCGTCACCGGAATGTTGTCGATATAGCGGTGCTCGGGAAGCGCCTTTTCAAGGACGGGGCGAAAGACTTCAGCAAGGCCAAAGAGGTCCCAGGGAAGACCGGTCGCGACCGGCGGCACGAACGCCCAGCCGCCGCTCTTGCACATGACATTATAAAGATGCGTCGTCCCGGAGCGCCAATGCCCGAGAATGAATACCGGCGGCGCGAGGTCCTCGACACGCGGCAACCGGTCAGCCATCACCAGCCGCTCAACTGTTGAGAACGGCCAACGGAACAAGGCTGCGGCGCCAATCATTGCGCCCGATAGAGGTTTTGCCGGTAGCCCGGCCCGGCCTAAAACGCGCGCCAGGGTGCCAAGATCTGCGCCGCTCAGCGGATGGGCCATCGAACAAACTTTCGCCAGCTTGGGTTGTCAGGAAGGAGGCGCTTTATCAAAGCCCGGGCGCGGTGGCCAGCGCACGAGGTTTTTCGCATCATCTGGCCCGGAATATGTCCTGTCGCTCCTAAATTCCGCCGGTTTTGCGCCTATGGTTAACGCTTCGTTGAACAGCCTGCGCAAGGGTGCGGCGTGTTCGTTCAGAAACTGCAAAGAGTCCCCATTGGCCACCGGTTTGCTAAAGCGTCGCCGTACGGCCCTGGCAATGTCGCTGGCCATTGCCACCGCGGTATCGCCGGCGCTGGCGTCGGAGGACTATGTCGTCGTCTACGAAGGCGCACCTGCGGACCTTGCAAGCAAGTTTGAAAAGCTGACCAATCTTTCGCTCGAACGGCGCTCATACCCGACCACTGCGGCGGTTCGGCGGATCGGCGCAGAAGACCTAAAGATCATCCGCAAGGCGATGACCGCCGCCGGCTATTACGCCGCCAAGGTCTCATTTAGGGTAGAGGGTGACGGGTCGGAAGAGACGAAGCTCCGGGCGATTTTCGAGATAGACCCCGGCGCGCAATTCCGGATCAGCGAGCACACAATTGTCTACGAGGACGCGGGCGACGCCAACCGCCCCGCCACCTTCGCGGACGCCGGAATTGACGTCAGCCATAAGGCGGACGGCGCCAGTCTTGAAGCGAACCAGCAGAAATTTGTTTCTACGCTCTGGTCAAAGGGGTACCCGGCTGCACGGATGGTCGCGCGGCGCGCCGAAGCGCATCTCGCCGAAGGAACGGCCGCCGCAATCTATACATTCGAAAGTGGGCCGCGCGCCGTGTTCGACGGCGTTGACATAAGCGGCGCCGAACACACGGACGAAGATTTCCTTGCCAAGCTCAAGACATGGAAAGACGGGGAGCTGTTCGACCGCGCAAAGCTCGTTACCTATCGCGACCGCCTCGCCAAATTGGGCCTGTTCTCAACGATTGACGTCGCCCCAGGCGCGATCGAGGACGGCGGCGTCGCTCCGGTTCGCGTCAAGGTAGCGGAACGCAAGCGCCGCACCATTGGCGCCGGCCTCTCCTATTCAACCTCTGAAGGGCCAGGCGGGCGCCTTTTTCTTGAATACCGGAATCTTTTTCATCGCGGTGACCGCGCGCGCGCGGAAATCGAAGGCTCAGGCGTTCGTCAGACGGTCACCTTCGCATTTGAAAAGCCTTTGCCCGGGCTCCCGGGAACCGCATTCTCCAATTTCGCGGTTATCAATGAAACAACCGACGCATACGATGCACGATCGCTCGAACTGTCAGGCGGCTTGGCGAAAAAATGGCTGGGTGATCGGCTTGAAACGCGCGGTGGCGGCGCCCTTGAAACTTCCAGGGTAAACCCAAAACTTGTCGCAACAACAACAGTGCAATCTGAGCGGAACTATTTTGTCTCCGTTCCTCTCTCTGCAACATGGGACACCGAAGACGACCCCCTCTTTTTGTCAAAAGGCGTACGCGCGTCGATCTATGCGGCGCCCTATTTTGGCAGCGACCAGTTTACGCGCATGGAAGCGCTGGCCCGCTCGCGCGTCAACTTTGGCGCTGAAGATCAATTCACGGTCGCCGGACGCCTGCGCGTCGCAGCGACTGCCGGGCAAGCGCTTTTGACCCTTCCGGTGAATAAGCGCGTGTTTTCTGGCGGTGGGTCGTCCGTGCGCGGATACGCTTACCAGGCGGTCGGCCCGCTTGATTCCAATGGCGTACCCATCGGCGGCCGTTCGGCGGTTGAAGGAGCGCTGGAGGCGCGCGCAAAGGTCTTGCGACGCGTGCAGATCGCCGCCTTTGTCGATGCCGGCGCTGTTTATTCCTCCAGCTTTCCGGATTTCACCGGCGACTATCTTGTCGGCGCCGGCGCCGGCGTACGCTACCTGTCGACCATCGGCCCGATACGCCTTGATGTAGCAACGCCGCTTGAAAAGCGGCCGACCGACGCCAGTTATCAGGTGTACATCTCGTTGGGACAGCCATTTTGATGCTGCACGCACTTCAGATCATCGCCCTTGTCGGGCTTGTCGTTGTCGCCGCTATCGTGGGCGCCTTCGGTTTTTTGTTTTGGACCCCGCCTGGCCGAACAACGTTGATCCCGCTGATCGAAACCAGAATTGGCGCAGCGCTGGGCGGCAAAGCAAAAATTGGCGCGCTGAAAGGCAATTTGCCCGGCGAAGTCGTCATCGAAGATCTGCGCCTTGCAGATCAGGAGGGCGAATGGCTTACCATCCAACGCGCCGAATTGCATTGGCGGCCAATCGCTCTGTTGCGCGGCGCAATCGAGATCCAGTCAGCGGCGATAGACCACGCGCAACTATTGAGATTACCACCAGCCCGCCCTGAAGATGGATCCGGACCGCGCGGATTTGAATTGCCGGACAACCTGCCATTGTTGTCCGTTCGCGGGGTCGAGTTAAATGATATTCAGATCTCGGAGGCGATTGCCAGAAGAAAGACCCGCCTTGATGGCGCTGGCGCCGTCTCCATGGGCGGGTCCGCACTCGATATCAATTTGACCGTAACAAGCAGCAGCGACTTGGACTTTGTTGCTGTGCGCGTGCAAAGAAATGGCGATGCGCTCGACACAGACATCATGGTCGCGTCGGAAACAGACGGCGCCCTCGCCCGCTTGTCCGGACTCAGCGGCCCGCTTTATGTCGATGCGAAAGGCGGCGGGCCGCTGAAGAACTACCGTCTCGGCATTAAATCAACACTCGGCGCTTTTGGCGCGCTTGAAGGCGCGATAGGCGGCGATTTTGAAAAGATGGAGCAGATTTCTTTCGAATTCGCCGCAGATCTGGGCGACAGGCTCGCCAATGCTGCGAATTTTATCGGATCAAACATCGTGATGGCAGGACACTTTTCACCGCGGCCGGATGGCGGCGCGCTGTCACTAACCAGTGTCAAATCCACTTTTGGCGCCGCCGAGGGCGTAATCGACTGGCGCAATCGCGATCGCATTCTCAGCACCGTTACCATCAAAGCCGCTGCAACACTCGCCGAAGACTGGCGGCCGGACATTCGTGAGTTTATTGGTGGCCACCTTGCGGTTGACGGTGAGATTCGCCCGAAAGGATCATCGTTTATCGCGTCCGGAAGGGTCGACGCCCCGCTGCTGAGCGGAATATTGAAGGGCGTTGAAACCGATCTCAGAACGAATGCACGCGGACCCGCCTACATCATCCTGAAGGCGAATGATAACTTGCCGGCGCTTCTGGCTAACGGCGCCGACGCGTCGGGCGTATTTGATCTCACCTTCTCTGACAGCGTATCCGCGACGTCGCTGATGTTAAAAACGAGCGACGGCGCGGCATTTTCTGGCAACGCCGCCTACAATTTTGACTCTCGCCAGTTTTCCGTGAAGGGCGATGCAACAATAACGCCTGAAAAACTGGCGCTAACCGCGCCCACTTTCGTCGCATCGCGCAACATCAGCGCCGTCGTTGACATCAAAGGAATTCCGGACAATTTTGGTGGAACCATCGTTGCGGCAACGCCGCCGATGCTTGTCGCTAAAGGCCGGTTTCCGGCAGCACGGTCGACGCTCGCTTTCGCGGACGCCCCCTCACGTCCTGCTGGACAGGTCTCGGCCCGAACAATCGATGGTGACCGAAGACTGAAGGCAAATTTTGCAGGAATGGCAGACGGCGTGTGGCGCGCCAGCGGCGTTGACTATGTCGGAGCTGATTTCGCATTGAAGGGATCTGCTTCGTATGATCAGCGAGGTAATGGGGGGGTCATTGACCTCGCCTATCGCGGTAGCGAGGGCGCGGAGCCTTGGCCCGGGCTGAAATTGGTTGGTGACCTGACAGCAAAAGGCGCGATCTCGCGCGGCGCCCCAGACAACCGCCTAACCATTCAGTCAGTCACGCTAAGCTCAGGTGCATGGTCGCTTGGCGGGTTTTCCGCGAGCATCGTCGGCCCTGGCGAAAAGCTTACGATGAAAGCGACGGCGGCCGTGTTCGAAACAGACGGCGTCGCTCCGCTCTCCGATGTCACGGCGGAAATGACCGCGTCAGCGGACAAACCCGGAGAAATTTCCGTGACAAAACTGGTTGCCGATCTTGGCGGCGCACCATTCAGTTTGACTGAACCGACCCGGATTACGCTGTCAGATGGGGTCGGCGTCCAGAACTTTCGTGCCACCATCGGCCAACGCGGATCTGTGCTCTTTGACGGCAGCTTTCAAAAAAACCGCTGGCGGGGAACGGCGAAAGCCCGCCGCGCGCCGATAGTGAGCGCTGCTTCGGTAATCGATTTCGACCTCGAATTCGACACAGACCGCAAGTCTCCGGCGAGCGGAAATTTCATACTGACCTCGCTCATTTCGAAAACCGAGACGGCCAGTCTTTCCGGCAAATTCATCTGGAATGGAACAGCTATCTCGATCAGCGATCGCGACGACTCTCCGGCGTTTGATCTCGACCTTTCTGTCCCTGCCCGACTGACACGCTCACCATCCATCAAGATCGACACAGGCGGCCAGATTGCCGGAGCGGCTCGATACGAGGGGCGGGTCGAGACGGTCGCAGGGTTCCTGCCGGTAGCGCTGCAATCGCTCGAAGGCGCCCTCGTCATCAATGGCAAGGCGACCGGATCGCTTGCCAACCCCAAATTGACAGGTGCGCTCACGGTTTCTAAGGGCGCCTTCACCGAGTTGTCGTCCGGTCTCAGCATCGTCAACATCGATGCAACGGCGCGCGCGGATAACACGGCGCAAAACTCGATGATCGAATTCAATGCGACGGGCAGCGGCGGCGGCCAGCAAAAAAAAACTGTCTTAGCCAGGGGTTCCGTGACGCTCGGCGCGAAGCCGCATTTTTCGTCGAAAGTATCCCTGAAAGGCGCGCGCTTTGCGGCCGGCCCGGTCTCTGAAGTCGAAGCGACCGGCGACGTCACCATATCCGGTCCATTTGACGCCATCCTCGCCGAGGGCGACATCACCGTCCGCAGTCTTGACGCGCGCGTCTTCACGCCAGAACAAACCGGCCTGGTCGACATCAATGTTGTCGCATTAAATGGCGACGGGGCGCCCGCGCCTGTCATCAGCGTCGGCAATGCACTGACAGCGTTTCGCTACAACATTCATATCGTCGGCAATGACCGCATATTTGTTCGCGGGCGCGGACTGGAAAGCGAATGGCGCGCTGACGTAACCTTGGCGGGACGCGCGGACGCGCCGACGGTTGTCGGCGATATGAATTTGAAAAAAGGGGAAATTGCCTTCGCTGGCCGGCGTTTTGACATGACGCGCGGGGTTATTTCGTTTGACAGATTATCGCCCAACAATCCCTCTCTCGACCTTCATGCGGAGCGAACCACGCAGTCTGGAACACTAGCCGCCATTGATATTTCAGGCCGTGCGCGCACGCCGAAAATTGTTCTCGCATCGACGCCTGCGCTTCCGCAGGAAGACATCATGGCGCTCATTTTATTCGATAAGCCTGCAAGTGAATTGTCGGCGATAGAGTCGTTGCAGGTCGCCGAAGGCCTCGCCGAGCTTGGCGGTATTGGGCCATTTGGCGGCAAGGGCCTGACCGGATCGGCGCGACAGGCGCTCGGGCTTGATCTCCTGAATATCGATATCGATCAGGCGAACAGTGCGGCAAGCTCCCTGACTGTTGGCAAATATGTCGCCGATGGGCTCTTTGTCTCGGCAAAACAGGACGCGCAGGGACAAAACGGCTCGGTGCGGATCGAATACGAAATTAACGATTCTTTCACCGTCCAGACAGAAATACGGCAAGACGGCGATCAGACCGTCTCGGCGAACTGGAAGCGCGATTTCTGAAAAATGGTAGCGGGAGGTGGAATTGAACCACCGACCTCAGGGTTATGAATCCTGCGCTCTCACCAACTGAGCTATCCCGCCGGGTTCCATTTGGAGGCAGGGTCTATACCGAGAGACCGTTAGCCCTGCAAGGCCGCGCGGGCCCTATTCGCTGACCTTGCGCCGGTCATCCTTCGAGGGTTCAGGCGGGATGATTCGCGCAATCAGCCCTGTTTTGGGGAATGGCGCGACGACGGCGCGGCGGAGGCTGTGCCAGCCGCCGCCAAGAAGAAGCATCGCGCCGCCCATGACCAGAAGGGTCACCGCGACGGTCCAGCCGCCGCTGAGGCCCACTTGGGCGATCAAATATCCGGCGGCGATGAGCGCATAAAGAAGGCCGGCCACCAGTAACGCCCGCCGATTGATCAGCAGCGATACGGTTGCAAAGACAAAGACAATGATCAGCGTAGTCACCGCCGCGGGTGTCTGCTGCATCGCTAATGACTTTAGCCCGACGGTCATGCCAAGCGCCGAATTGAGAATCAGCGGCGCCGCGAAAAAATGCAGCCAGAATCCGTTGTCGGAAATGCGCGTCTTGCGCTCTGGATCGCGCGCGTCGAAATATACGCCGAGCAAGAACAGGAACACGCCCGAGACAAGTTGAGAGGGCTGCAATAATGACTGCGCCTTGTCGGGCCACGCATAAAACGCCGCGGCGACGCCGACGCCCGCGAGCGAATAGCCACCGAGCCCCATGGCGAACGGCAGTTTCATGCGTCCGTAAAACGCGAAAATCGCGGCGGTTGTCGCGCCAAAGACGACAAGAAACAAGTGTGCGGCCTGCCGAATGCCACCGGCGACACCCGAACGATCAAGGTTTTCGAAAAACGCCTTGTCGAGATCAAGGACGGCCCCATAGGCGGCGCCGGCGCCGACAAAGAAGAACGCCGTAAACGCCAGCAAGATGACGATCGAGGGCAGAAACAGTCGCCGGCCGCGCGCAAAAAACTCCGCCAACAGCCACATGATCGCCGCATCGGTCGCGGCGGCGCCTGCAATCATGATCAGGACATCGCGAAACCCGCCATTGCCTGTTTCGGCAACCGACTTCACCATTGGTGCGAGGATCATCGTCGTCGCGACGCCGAGCCCGCCTGAAAACATCAAGATGCCAAGACTTAGGAATACGTCGTGAAAATTGCGAATGAAACGAAGATCTTCCTCGCCAGGCAAAGATTGTGCGGCGACGGCGCGCGCGTCACATGCGTCGGACATAGGCCCCTCCCTATTCGAGGGACCTTATCACAGGCGTCAGCCAGCCGCGAGATCAGCCACATAATCGCCAATGATCAAGCTGCAGGTTAAACCGGGAGATTCCATTGCATATAGCCCGATATAGCCCGCGGTGCCGTGGGTTCGGGGTCCGTAAATGAGGAAATCCCCCTCTTCTCCCGGCCCGGTCGCTTTTGGCCGCTGACCCGCATAACCAGGATTCAACCGCGACGGATCGAGATCCGGCCAAAAACGCGAGACGTCGTTCACGAATTGACCAAGCCGGGTTTCGTCAATCGAGTAGTCTCCAAGCGGCGCATCCCATCTAATATCCGGACCAAGACGCGCCTGCCCGCCAAGGTCGCGCGTATAATGCGTTCCCTGGCTGTCGGGCGAATGCAAAGGATAAATGAGCCGTGAAAACGGCGCCTTGCCGGAATAAGTAAAATACTGGCCCTTTGCGGGCCGAAGTTTAGGAATGCACTTCGCATCAAGGCCCTTGATTGAGCGCGCCACCTGATCGGAATAAAGACCGGCCGAATTGATTACGAGGCTGGCGGCGAGCGTCATTGCGCCTTCGCCGCCGACATCGATTTCAATTGAATCTCCGATCGTCCTGCCGCCGACAACCGGCGACAGCAGCGACAGCACGCCGCCAGCATTCTCAAGATCGCCAAGCATCGAAAGCATTAGGCCGTGGCTGTCGATAATGCCAGTGGAAGGCGACAGCAGCGCACCGGCGCAGCGCAGACCCGGTTCGAGTATTTCCGCCTCGCGCGCAGAAATGACCGTCAGGTCGTCAACGCCGTTTTCCTCAGCAATTCTCTTGACGGCGGCGAGCCTTGCAATCTCGTCATTGCTGGTCGCAACAATCAGCTTCTCGCAATTGAGGTGACCGACGCTGCGTTCCCGGCAATAGGCGTAGAGAAGGCGCTTTCCTTCAACGCACAATCTGGCGCGCAGTCCGCCCGGTTTGTAATAGATGCCCGCGTGGATGACCTCAGAATTCCGCGAGGAGGTTTCCATGCCGAACGCGTCATGTTTTTCGAGGACAATGACGTCGCGACCCTTGAGCGCCAGCCCGCGCGCAATCGCTAGACCGATGACGCCTGCGCCTATGACAATGACGTCGACGCGTTCAGCCATCGCTGACTCAATCCGTCGTTGCGACCCATTTCGGGTCGTCCTGAACTTCGCGCTCGAATTTCAAAAACTCGTAATAACCGCAACGCGATTGGGTCGGAAAGTCCCGGCAGATTTTTGGCCTAGCCTCATAGATTGTGCAATTGCGGGTCTTTTGATCAAGGAACCTGCAAGCCGTTCCAAAGTGCTTGTCATCCGCGTGCTTCAGCACCCGCGGATTTTCCTTGTCGCCTTTTTTGGTGAATTTCTTTTCAGCTTGCGCTGGCGTCAGATCGAAGTGTTTCGCCAACCGTTTGATGTCGGTCTTGGTTGTCGGAATATGCGTGTAGGTGCAGCAATAAGCGACACATTTCAGACAGTTGTATTGCTTCTTCGCCATAACGCCTTCCAGGGATCTCTAGAGTTTGCGCCGGTACTGGACGAATCCGTCGTTCGACGCAAGCTTGTCGTATAGTCCTCTTGCAGAGACGTTCGATTCGTGGGTCAGCCAATAAACACGGTCGAGATTTCTGCGCGCAGCCTCGGCGTAGACGGCTTCAATCAGAGACCGGCCAACGCCCTCCCCGCGCCCTGCAGGCGAAACGAAAAGGTCTTCAAGGTAACAATAGTCGCAAATCGACCAGGTCGCCGGATGGATAACGCAATGAACAAAACCAATCAGGCTGCCGCCACCTTCTGCGACAAAAGCGAAAAATTGCCTGTCCCCGACCAGTCTGCGAAAAGTCGCCGCGGTCGTCGCTTCATCCACATGCGATTCATAGAATTCAAGATAGCCTTGCCAGAGCGGTCGCCACGCCGCTTCGTCTGCTGCGACAAGCCGCCGGATATTGGTCATTCTCCTGCCCCCTGCCTTACGCTTGCTGCAATCCATCCGCCGCCGAGAATGCGATCATGACCGGGCTCGGGCGAATAAAAGACACAAGCCTGGCCCGGCGCAACACCTTCCTCAGGCTCATCGAGATCGACCGCTAACGCGCCATCCCAATTCAGCCTTGCTGGCTTCGGCGGCCGCGTCGACCGCACCTTTACCGCAATCGCGGAGCCAGTGCGCGCGGCGTTTTCAATTGTCTCATCGCCCAGCCAGGAAATTTCTTTCAGCCGGATACGGCCGACCATCAGCGCTTCGCGCGGGCCGACAATAACGCGGCGGCGTTCGGCGTCGAGACGAACGACAAACAATGGCTCGCCCGTCGCCACGCCAAGCCCGCGACGCTGGCCAACTGTGTAGTGAACGACGCCCGGATGGGCGCCCATCACTGTTCCGTCAACATGAACGATTTCGCCCGGTTCAGCCGATCCTGGACGCAGCCGTTCAACGACGGATGCGTATTTTCCCTCTGGCACAAAACAGATGTCCTGGCTGTCGGGTTTAGCTGCGACGATGAGACCGAAACTTGCAGCGATCCTTCTAACGTCATCCTTTGGCAGGTCGCCGAGCGGAAACCGCAGATAATCAAGCTGATCTCGCGTCGTTGAAAACAGGAAATAACTTTGGTCGCGGCTCGCGTCTCTTGCGCGGCGCAGTTCTACACCGGCTGGCCCATTGACCCGACGGATATAATGCCCCGTCGCCATTGCAGCGCCCCCGAGGTCACGCGCAACCTCCAGCAAATCCCGGAACTTTACGCGTTCATTACAACGCACACAGGGGATCGGCGTTGCCCCGGCCAGATAGGTGTCGGCGAAATCCTCCATAACGCTTTCGGAGAAGCGGTCCTCGTAGTCGAGAACGTAATGCGGAATTCCAAGCCGCTCCGCGACTGCGCGCGCGTCCTGGATATCCTGGCCGGCGCAACAAGCGCCTTTCCTCTGAATGGCGACGCCGTGGTCGTAAAGCTGCAAGGTGACGCCGACCACGTCATAGCCTGCCTGCTTGACGAGCGCTGCGGTAACCGACGAATCAACACCGCCCGACATTGCAACGACGACCCGCGCGCCCGCCGGCAAGCCGAGGTCGATTGAGGTGGCGCCGAGTGGACGGATTTCCGAAACCAGGGTCATAACGCGCGGAACATAGGGACGGTATACCCGAATATCCAGCGGCAACCGCTAGGAGCCGCGCCGATTTGCCCCCCAGTCGCCGCCAGCCCATACATCCACCCTGCGCAACTCCGATGGGAAAATGGCGAAACGATCGCGCGAAGATGGCCCCGGCCTTGCCGTTACCGGTCCCTTGGGCTGAAAATTTGGTTACGACTGGAATCAGAGGTAATTGAGGAGCGAAAGCTCACTTGCCTTTGACAGCGCTTGAGCTGACGCTTCAATTGCGATCCGGTCCTGATTGAGCCGTGCGACGACCTCGGCAAGGTCGGCGTCTTCAAGCTGCGATGCAACGATTTCTGCAAGATCCCGGCGCTGCGTGTTGCGCACCCGTGCGTCTTCCGCCTGGCCTTGCGCAAGCCCGTTCAAACCCAGCTCGCGATAAAGTCCGTCAGAGATCTGATCGAACTTACCAACCTTTTGGGTCACAAACGAACTTTGCGCCGCTGTCAGTTGCCCCGAGAAAGCGCCGAGCGTGGCTGGCGCGTTCGCAAGTTCTTTGAGAGCCGCAAAGAGATTGCCTGCAACCTCGAACGCGGTAGCGCCGCCATCAACGACCGTCCCTTCTTCTACCGCAAGTTGCTGGCGGGCGGCGTTGACAAAGAGGGTGTCCGTATTCGACGCAGCGCCAATATCAACGATCGACTGCGCGGTGACTGGAGGAACCGACCCGTCGACGCCGCCGAACACGAAAACGCCGCCCGTTGCAGTGTTCAACGCTGCGATAATGCGCTGTGCTTCAGTCGCGATTTGAGACGCCAGCAGATCGGCATTGCCGGAAGACAGGGCGACGACAAATTGTCCGCGAAGACGCGCCACGCTATCGGCAACGGTCGTTAGCGACGCCTCCTGAATCTGAAGGCGGGAGGAAGCGATTGCGCCTGCTTTCTCGAATGCCGTGGCGCGCTCGATGACGCCCTCTGAAGACAGAAGCTGCCCGGCGCCAGCGCCAATACCGCTATAACGGTCCGAAACTTTCCCGGTAGAAAGCTGAATCTGGCGAATTTGTGCACCGGATTGCGCGCGCTGGAAGCTCGAAAGCAGGATTTGCTGAAATCCGAGATCGGAAATTCGCGTCATGATAAACCTCTAGATGATCTGCAGCAGCGATTGCCAAAGTTCATCGATTGCTGAGATGACGCGCGCGTTCGCCCCATAGGCGCGCTGATACAAGATGAGATTTGACAATTCTTCGTCGAGATTAACGCCGGCGTCAGCGCTGGCCCTGGCATTCAGTTCGGCTGAAAGCGCCTTGTTGGTTTCCGCGGCAAGGCTGGAATTGCGCGCCGCTGAACCGATTTGCGCAATCGAATCGGCGACTGCCGCAACTTGCGGCGTTGAGGCGACACCCGCCAGCAAGATAGCGCCAGCGCCGTCATTGGCGCCACCAGCCGCGCCGCCAGAAGGGCGCGCCAGCGCGAAACTCGAAGGGTCGGCGAGCAGCGCCGAATTGACAGAAAAGACGCCATTTGATTCGACAATCAACGCCTGCCCCGTCGGCGCCGTTGCGCCTGTCGCGACATTTCCGGCATAGATGGCGTTCAGTTGATCGGCGACACCGCGGGCGGTCGTTTCGACAAGCGCCAGCAATCGCGGCAATTCGACATTTCTGAGATCGAGAAGACCGCGAATTTCACCCGACGATATGCCGGCGCTGATATCGCCTGAGACGACCGCAGAGGCGCCGGTATCAGGGTCGACTGACGAAAGCGTAATCGCCGTCGGCGGCCCCGCGGTGACGCCAAGCGCACCAAATCCAGCGCTATTCGCGAGCACCGTCCCATCAGCGGTCGAAACCTCGACCCGTCCGTCGTTGCTGCGCGTCACCACGATCGACAGGAGCGACGAAAGTTCAGACAGGCGCTGGTCAATCAGATCGGCCGCGCCGGCGCTGTTTGGAGCGACCTGATTTAAGCGGTAAATTTCATCCAGAAGCGCGTTGGCGCGCGACACGTCTTGCGTCAGACGGCCGAGCGTATTGCCGCTTTCATCATTGATAGCCGCACCAGTGCGCGAAAATGCGTCAAACGCCGCCTGTAACGACTGCAACGCATCTGCTCTCGCCGCTATCGATGATGGGTTGGCGGAAAGCAGGGTCAGCGCGGCAAAGGCCTCGTCGAGTTTGTTGGCGTAGGAGATATTGTCACCGGGCGCGCCAAGCGGAGCTTCGATCCGCGAAAGCGCGTCAGCAATTGCACTCGCAGCGGCGACATCGGCGTTGCCGCCATAAACAGCGCCCTGCAAGAAGCGATCGACCGCGGCGCGGGCTATCTCGACATTGACGCCGGAAAACTGATTTTGGATTGCATCGGTTGAGAAATGGGCTTCGCGACGTGAAAAATTCGGCGTGTTGACATTGGCGATATTCTCAGACGTCGCGGCAATTGCGCGCTGGTTCGCAAAAAGGCCCGACACCGCCGTGTTGAGAGCGACATTGAGACTCATGACCGCACACTGGCTCCCGGTACATTCTGCCTACCCGGCAAAAAACGCCGGGAATTGACTGCCGTCATGCAAGACTGTGTTTTCGAAAACCTCAGCATTTTCAGGCGTTTTCCGACTGTCATTCGATTGGCCCAACTTATCTTGCCGATGAATTTGCAAGCGTCGAACCAGTTTGCAAACGCCCGGCAATAACAACCCCCTAGGGAAATTTCTGCAGGCCGAACTTTCCGCACTCATGGCATTGCTAATTTCCCTTAAGCATACGATCTCAACATTTCCGCGGAATTTGCCAATGGCCTCGCTCTTGCCAATAGGAGCGAAGCCAATTGGATCCGGGAATGCTCGAAGTCGCCGCCCTGTCACCCCTACCATCAGATGCAGCGCCGCGTCGGCGCGGCGATCCATCAACCGACGGCGCATCACAGTTTTCCTATGCGCTTGCAGCGGTCTCTCTGGAGAAACAGGCGTCACAATCGCTGAAAATCCATGGCGCGACGCCGCCCGGAAAAGTCGGCGCTGAAGCTAAATCCGGCGATGCGAATTCCGGTGCAACCCGCACTGATCAGTCGACGCCATCTCCGGAACGATCCGGATCGCCGGTTTCCGGAGACAAAGGCGCGACGCCAGCACCGTTTCCCGTGACCACCCAGCGGACCGTCGCGCCTTCGAGCGCGGCGGCGGCGCCATCCGTTTCGGCCGCCCCCATCACGCCAGCCAAAACCGCCGCGACGGTGCAAACCAGGGCAGCCGATCCGCTTTCCGGTCGTGATGCATCGGACGTCAAAAACAAAGAAGCGCCAGAAAAGGCGCCACGCGCATTGCAGGAAGCCGCAACACTGAAGACGGCGTTTGCGGAAATTCTCGCCCGGCGCCTTGAAAAGACAAGTGTTTTCGACTTGCGGCTCGATCCTCCGGAAATGGGCCGGGTCGAGGGGCGCCTCGCAATTGATGACAAGGGGAAAGGCGTCTTGTCGCTGACCTTCGACAACCAAAATGCCTTCGACCTCTATTCACGCGATGAACAGGCGCTCCGTCAGGCGTTGAACAATGCAGGTCTCGATTTCGCCGCCGGGGATTTCGTTTTTTCCTTCAAGGAGCCGCCATCTGCAGCGCCCATGGCGTCCGGAGCCTTCGTTCTGACCTCCGAAGCATCGGCGCCCTATGAACCAGTTTTTGACGCAAGCTGGAGCGCCGGCGCCGTCGATATTAGAATTTAGAGGATAGCAGGATGGAAATCTCATCTCTGGCGCCCGCACAGTCCACAAAGACATCGGCGGCCCTGTCGCAACTTACCGGCAATCTTGACGCGTTCCTGACGCTCTTGACCACGCAGCTGAAAAACCAGGATCCGCTCAATCCGCTCGATACCGAGAAATTTACATCCCAACTTGTCCAGTTTGCGTCGGTTGAACAATCGATTCAGACAAACAAGAATCTTGAAACACTGATCGGATTGCAGGCCGCTGCTGATCGCGACGGCGCGCTCGCCATGATCGGCAAAACCATCACAATTGACAATGACAAGGCCGCCAACCTCGGGGCTGGCGCTGGCTGGACATATGACCTGCCAGCCGGCGCCTCGTCGGTTCAACTTTCAATTCTCAATGACAAAAGCTTGCTGATCGCGCAGGCGGTCGGCGATCCGCGCACCGGCGCACACGTATTCAAGTGGGACGGAAAACAGCCGGACGGGACTGCGGCGCCAACTGGCGTTTATCAGCTGGTTGTCCAGGCCAAGACCCCCGGCGGAACCATGGCGCCATTTACGGTGCAAGCTGTCACCAACGTTACGGGCGTCACTTTTGACGCGACCGGACCGCAACTTGAAACGGGGATTGGCCCCGTAGCCCTTTCGGGCGTGAAACGCGTATTTTCAGGTCAGTAGGGTAAAATCATGAGTTTCTCGGGATTATTTTCAATCGGTCTTTCCGGCCTCACCGCCTTTTCGAGCGGGCTTGAGGCTGTATCCAGCAACATCGCCAACAGTCAGACCGCTGGATACAAGCGGGTCAGCACAAACTTCGCCAATCTCATTCCGGTCGATGCGCCGTCGTTGAACCGGTCCGTCGGCGCTGGGGTCATCGGAACTGGCGTTTCTGCTGTTTCGCGTCAGCTCGTCGATGAACAAGGCGCCGTTTCACGAACCAACACGCCAAGCAATGTCGCAGTGTCGGGCGACGGGTTTTTCGTGGTCGCAGACGATCCGGCAAGTAATGGCGCATCTGCGTTCTTGTTCACCCGCGCCGGCGACTTCGTTCCTGACGCCCTCGGTAATCTCAAAAACTCGGCGGGATATTATCTCCAGGGCAGCAAGGCGGGTCCCGGTGCGCGCGGATCGGCCGGAAGCCTGCAAAGCCTTGAAACCGTCAACGTCAATCGCACGCCCGCTGGCGCAGACGCGGCCGCTCTTGGCGCGCTCACCGGTGTCGCCGTCGACCTCGACGGGACGCTCAACGCCACATACGCGAACGGCGAGACGCATGCCCTTTACCGGATCCCACTCGCCCAGTTCGTTAACCCTGACGGCCTCGAAGAGGCCGCGCATACGGCTTTTCGCAACACCGCTCTTTCAGGCTCCGCGCAGCTTGCCGCCGCCCGGACCGGCAACGCCGGGGCGATAGAAGGATCGGCGATAGAAATCTCGACGGTCGACATCGGTCAGGAATTTTCAACTCTGATTTCCACGCAACGCGCATACGCCACCAGCGCGCGGGTGATCTCGACCGCTGATGAATTGTGGCGCACGCTCGTTCAAACCGCCGCCTGACGCTCATTTCGGACCGCCCGAGTCCCGCAATGATGCGTCCCATTTCTGGCTTCAAATCCTCACGCCGCATCAATGTCTTAGGCGTGAATTTACCTTGACATTTAGGCGTTTCTTAAAAGCGCATCGGGTATGGTGCGCATACTGAGTTGCGTATTTCGAAGGAACGACAAGCAATGACCGTCGTCGCTCAACAGGCAGGCCACCCGCGATCGAAAGAGCCGTATGTTATCGGCCCCGACGGTTTGCCGCTGACGCTTGCTGACTTGCCGCCCCCATCCACAAAGAGGTGGGTAATTCGCCGTAAGGCCGAGGTGGTCTCCGCAGTTCGCGGCGGCCTGCTCACGCTGGAAGAAGCGTGTGAACGCTACCAGTTGACGCTGGAAGAATTCCTCGCCTGGCAAAAGGCAATTGATCAATTCGGCATGCCGGGTCTGCGCGCGACGCGCGTTCAACAGTACCGCTAGCCGTTTCCTTAACTCATTCTAAACAAATCAGAGCCCGCCCGTCTGTTGACGTGCGGGCTTTTTGCTTCGCGCATCCACATCCACCTACGAAGTTTTGCAGCCTAACGGAATATTTACGCTGCGATGGGCAAATTTTGCCGGGCGCTGCCAAGGCATAGGGATTGGCGGCGCGAACTGGTGAGGGCGAAAGCCGTGAATGAACTAACGGGAATGATCCGGTCCTTTGGGATCGCGCGGCTTGCCGCTATCATTGGTGTGACAATCGGTGTTGCGCTGGCGATGGGTCTGATCGTGACGCGCATTGGCGGCCAGCCGATGACGCTCCTCTACAGCGACCTTGACCTTAAGGACGGCCAGGATGTCGCCACGCGGCTCGATCAGGAAAGCGTCAAATATGATTTGCGTGAGAACGGCGGAAAAGTCTCGATCTATGTGCCCACAAAAGACAGCGCTGCGCTGAAGCTGAAGCTCGCCGGCGACGGCTTCGTCGCCAAATCGGGAGAAGTCGGATACGAGATTTTCGACGGGCAGGACGCGCTTGGAACGACGTCCTTTCAGCAGAACATCAATCGGCTGCGCGCGCTTGAGGGCGAAATCGCGCGTACGATTTCGACGATTTCCGGCGTTCGCTCGGCTCGCGTCCACCTGGTGCTTCCAGACCGCGAGCTGTTTTCACGCGACAAACAACAGGCAACTGCCTCCATCGTAGTTGACGCGCCGGCTGGCCTCGACAAGCGGTCGGTTCGCGCCATTGTCAATTTGACTGCATCGGCAACGCCGGCTCTTTCTCCGTCTCGCGTAACCGTTCTCGACTCCGCCGGCGATCTCCTTGCTTCGGGGCAGGAAGGCGATGACATGCTCGGTGGCGCAGGCGGCGTTGACGAACGCATCGCCGCGACCGAGGCCCGGATCCGTCGGACGGTTGAAGATATTGTCGGCCGTATTGTCGGCCCCGAAAACCTCCGCGTGCAGGTCGCCGCCGATATCGACTTTAGCCGCGTCACCGAAACTGCCAACATCATCGATCCGGACAGCCAGACTGTTCTTTCCGCAACGACCGTCGAAGACGCGTCAAATTCGAATGACCCGGCCCTGACGCGGGGCGTCACCGTCGCCAATCAGTTGCCGGAGGCGCAAATCGTCGATCCGCAAGGGCTTGCCGCGGCCACCTCTTCGGCGCGTCGCACCGAAGAAACCACCAATTATGAAATGACGCGGACGGTGCGCAATGAGGTGCGCGAAAATGGCGGCGTCAAACGCCTCTCTGTCGCCGTTGCCTTGAACGTTCCGACCAGTGTCAATGACAATGGCGCCCTGGTTCCGGCGCCGAGAAGCGAAGAGGAACTTTCGAGAATAACTTCTCTGGTTCGCTCGGCCATTGGCTACAACGCTGCGCGCGGAGACCAGGTCGACGTCATCGAAACGAACTTTCAGCCGCTGAAGCTGGACGCTGTCGGAAAATTGTCGGCGAGCACGACCAAGGCGCCTTTCTCTTTGAATTCCGATTTCATGATGCGCGCCGGAGAAGTGGGCGCGCTCGCGATCGTTGCAATTGCATTCATGGTTTTCGTGCTGCGGCCCCTATTGGCGCCCGTTGCGCCAAATCAGCTTCCGTCTCCGTCACCGGCAGTCCGTGAACTTGCGCAAAACAATCAACAGGCTGCGTTGCCGTCGCTCCCGGGCGGCGCGCTCGAAAATCTCATCGACCTTGCCCAGGTCGACGGCAAGGTGAAAGCGTCATCGCTGAAACGCGTCGCCGAAGTCGTCAAAACCCACTCCGATGAATCTGCGGGCATTCTCAAGAGCTGGATCAGGCAGGCGTCATGATAGCAAGAGCCATCAGTTCAGCCGAAGAACTTTCGGGCGCTGAACGCGCCGCCGTCGTCATGCTGGCGCTCGGTGAGGAGGCGTCAAAGCCGTTATGGGCGGCGTTCGACGAAGACGAACTTCGTGATGTGACGCTTGCGATCTCAAAACTTGGCTCCGTCGCATCCGAGGTTGTCGAAAGCCTGCTCTATGATTTCGTGATGAACCTCTCATCGACAGGCGCGATTTCGGGCTCCGCCGCTTCCGCCCAGCGATTCCTCCGGCATGTCCTCCCCGCTGAAAAGGCGGAATCCATTCTCGAAGACATCAAAGGGCCCGCTGGTAAAACGATGTGGGACAAGCTCGCCAATGTGAACGAGCGCGTGCTTTCGGGTTATTTGCGGAATGAGCACCCCCAGACCGTCGCCGTTATTCTTTCGCGCATCCGGCCCGAACACGCCGCCAAGGTGCTCGGCGCATTCCCGCCCCTCTTCGCCGAAGAAGTCATTGGACGAATGCTGAATCTCGGGCCCGTCCAGAAGGAAGTGCTCGACCAGATCGAAGTGACGCTCCGCACCGAATTCATGGCGGCGCTGTCGCGCGGTAGCGATCGCGACCCCTACGAGTCGATGGCTGAAATCTTCAACAGTTTTGACCGGTCAACCGAGCGTCGATTCATGGACGCACTCGAAATGAAAAACCCGAGCGCAGCGGAACGTATTCGATCGCTGATGTTTGTTTTCGACGACCTCGTTCGTCTCGACGCTCAGGACATGCAGACACTGCTGCGTTACATCGATAAATCCGATCTCGCCCTCGCTCTCAAGGGATCAATGGACGCGGTTGCAGCCCATTTTTTCGCCAACATGTCCGAGCGCGCCTCCAGCATTCTGCGCGATGACATCGAGATCATGGGCCCGGTGCGTGTGAAAGAAGTCGATCAGGCGCAGCACAAAATTGTCGAGACCGCGAAGAAGCTCGCTGATGAAGGGGGCATCTTCCTCTCCAAACTCGATGACGAGGAGTTGGTCTACTAAATGACAAAGCCCCGTCCCTTCAATTTTGACGAATTTCGGTCAGGCGCGTCTGCAGCGGCGGAGCCAAAATTACTCCGCACATTCCTCGCGGAAGACGTCGACAAGGCGCACGCCGAAGGCGTTATTGAAGGCCGGCGCCTTGCCATGGAGACAATCGCTGCAGATGACCGCGCGGCCCTGCAAGCGATTGCCGCCCATATTTCTGATACCCAGTCGACGCTGGAAGCCGAGCAGGCGCGCTTAAGGGATGATATTGGCTCTGTCGCCAGCCTCTTCCTGGAAGAGTTTTGTGCGGAACTCTCTGCGGCGCGCGAAATCGAAATCGCGGAAGATCTCCTGCGCCGCCTCACGGAGAACTCCGAAGACCGGCGCGCCGCGAGGCTGGTAATCAGCGCTAAGAGCTTTGACCGATTGGCGGATCGTCTGCACCGCCAGTTCAACGAGAGCGGCGTCGGCGATTTCGTGTCGCTTGCCGCTGACAATCGCCTGAAGCCGGGCGAAGCCCGCCTCGAATGGCGCGGCGGCGAAGCTTGCCGTAGCCGCGCAGAAATCAACGCGGCGGTCGCCGCAATAATTGAACCAGTAGCGATTGAAACGACGGAGCGGGGATCATGAGCGCGCTAGAAAAGACGAATGCAGCCGAAACTTTGCCCGACCTCGCGCATGAAGAAACGTCCCAGCGGCGTCTCAAACTCGAGAGCATTTACGATGTGCCCGTCAAGGTCACGGCAGTTCTCGGCAAAACGCGAATGAATATCGCCGACCTGATGTCCCTTGACGCAGGGTCGATCATCGAACTCGACCGCCGCGTTGGCGAACCAATTGACCTTTATGTCAATGACCGGCTGATCGCCCGCGGGGAGCTCGTCATGGTCGACGGCGTCCTTGGCGTAACAATGACTGAAGTTGTCAAAGAAACGGATTTGTAGCGCCATGAGACTTTTGATTGTCGGCGGACTCTCGGGACAGCTTTCCGCCGCGGCGAAAATCGCGATGGACCGGGGCGCGCGCGTCGCGTTTTCGCCTGATGTCGATGCGGCCCTTTCTGCTCTCCGCAAGGGGCAAGGCGCCGATGTTCTCATGGTCGATGTGCGACAGGATATCGCCCGACTCATTCGCGCGCTTGAAGACGAACGCATCGCAGCGCCGGTGGTGGCGTGCGGCGTCAAATCAGACGCAGACGCCGCCGTCGCCGCCATCAAGGCCGGCGCCAAGGAATTCATCCCGCTTCCTCCCGACGCGCTGCTGATCGCCGCGGTGCTTGAAGCGGTCGCAGAAGAATCGAGCGATCTGATTGCCGTCGATCCGGCCATGAAGAAGGTGATTGCGCTCGCCGATCAGGTTGCTGCGTCCGAGGCTTCTATCCTGATCACGGGCGAGTCCGGCGTCGGCAAGGAAGTGATTGCGAAATATCTGCACGCCAAATCCCGCCGAGCGGACAGGCCGCTGATCTCGATCAACTGCGCGGCGATCCCGGAAAATCTTCTGGAGTCAGAGCTGTTCGGCCACGAAAAAGGCGCCTTCACCGGCGCAGTGACGCGTCGTATCGGAAAGTTCGAGGAAGCTGAAGGCGGCACCATTCTTCTTGATGAGATTTCGGAAATGGACATCCGCCTTCAAGCCAAGCTGCTTCGCGTCCTCCAAGAACGCGTCGTTGATCGCGTCGGCGGGTCTAAACCGGTCAAGATCAATATTCGCGTGCTGGCGACGTCTAATCGCAATCTCGCTGAAGAAGTGAAGAAGGGGAATTTTCGCGAAGACCTTCTGTTCCGCCTTAACGTTGTCAATCTGAATGTTCCGCCGCTGCGGGAAAGGCCAGCGGACGTCGTCGCCCTCGCCGAGCACTTTGCAAAGAAATACGCGACCCTGAACGGCATCGCCCCGCGCCCGTTATCCGACCAGGCGCGCACCGGTATTGTCAGCGCAAAATGGCCCGGCAATGTCCGCGAGCTGGAAAATGCGATGCACCGCGCTGTCTTGCTTGCTGTCGGCGACACAATCGAGCGCGAGGCGATTCGCCTCCCCGATGGATCCGATCTCACGCAAAAGAATGCCGACGTCAGCGATCCTGAAACCGGCGCGACAATGGTCGGGCGCACGGTCGCGGAGGTTGAGCAGGCGTTGATCCTGAAAACGCTCGACCATTGTTTTGGCAACCGAACGCACGCCGCGACAATCCTTGGCATCTCAATCAGGACGCTCAGAAACAAGCTCAAACTATATTCCGATGACGGGGTTGCAGTGCCGCCGCCGGCCGCCGAACGCGCGAGCGCCTGACGCATGAGCGAGCTTGCCGCCAACCGGTTCGAATGGCTAACCCCCGCCAAGCTGAAAACGCTGGCGCGGAGCGATGTCATCTTCTCCGCAGCTATCTTGTCAATGTTGGCGCTACTTGTCCTGCCGGTCCCCCGGTTCCTGCTGGACCTTCTGCTGGCGCTGTCAATCACTTTATCTGTAACGGTATTGATGACCGCGCTCTTCACGCAGAAGGCGCTGGAATTTTCGACCTTTCCAGCGATCCTGCTGATCTCGACCCTGTTCCGCCTCGGCCTCAATGTTGCATCAACGCGCCTCATTCTTGCCGACGGCCATCGCGGCCCGGACGCTGCGGGTCACGTCATCGAAGCCTTCGGCGGCTTTGTCATGCGCGGCAATTTTGTCATAGGCATCATTGTTTTCATGATCCTGGTGATCGTAAACTTTGTCGTCATCACCAGAGGCTCCGGCCGTATTGCCGAGGTCGCCGCAAGGTTTTCTCTTGACGCGATGCCCGGCAAGCAAATGGCCATCGACGCTGACCTTTCGTCGGGCCTGATCAACGAGACAGAAGCCAAAGCGCGCCGCAAACAGCTTGAAGATGAGTCGAACTTTTACGGCGCCATGGACGGCGCCTCGAAATATGTGCGCGGCGATGCAATCGCCGGTCTTCTCATCACCCTCGTCAATATCCTTGGCGGTATTTTTATCGGCGTGCTGCAAAATGGCCTGACGCTTGCCGAAGCAAGTGAGAGTTACACTCTGCTGACCGTCGGCGACGGTCTCGTCAGCCAGATTCCCGCGCTAATCGTCTCAGTCGCCGCTGGCCTCCTGGTATCAAAAGCTGGCGTAGAAGGGTCAGCCGACAAGGCGCTTGGCGCCCAGTTCGGCGAAAATCCTAAGGCGCTTGCAATCGTCTCGGCGGTGCTCGGAATTTTTGCGGTCCTGCCGGGCATGCCTTTCCTGCCCTTTATGATGCTTGCTGTCGCTGTTGGCGCAATCGCGTTCACGCTGACGCGCCGCCGGAAGGTCAGGGCCGACACCGACGCAAAGGCGAAACAATCCTCGGTCCGTCAAAAATCGGAAGACGATCCAGCGTCGATGCTGGCGATGGACGATCTTCGGATCGAACTCGGTTACGGGCTCCTGCCTCTTATCGCAGATGGCAACGGGCCGAAGCTAACCGACCAGATCAAGGCGCTGCGCCGGTCGATTGCACAGGACATTGGTTTTGTCGCGCCGCCCGTTCGTATTCTCGACAATATGCAACTCGGCGCCAACGACTATGTCATCCGCCTCAAGGAACAAGAAACCGGACGCGGCTCGGTTCGCCCAGGGCAATATCTGGTGATGGATCCAAATGGCGGCCGCCTCGATTTTGTCGGCGAGATGACCAAGGAGCCCGCCTTCGGCCTTGACGCCATGTGGATCGATGAGAGCCAGCGCCAAAGCGCCACCTTGCGCGGCCTGACTGTCGTTGATGCTGCAACTGTCCTTACCACCCATCTGACGGAAATCATCCGGGCGGAGGCTCCCGCGTTGCTGTCTTATGCGGAGACCAAGAAGCTCCTTGATACGCTGCCGGAAAAACATCGTCAGCTGGTGACCGATCTTGTCCCCGCAATCGCCACCATTTCGACAATTCAGCGGGTATTGCAGACCCTGATTGCGGAACGCGTTTCAATCCGCGACTTGCCGTCAATCCTCGAAGCGATCGCGGAAGCGGCGCCAGCTGGCCCGAATGTTTCGCATATTGCCGAACATGTGCGCGCACGACTGGCGCGCCAGATCTGCGGCGCACTCAAAGGCGCCGACGGCGCGGCGCCGATCGTCACGCTCTCGCTTGATTGGGAACGCGCTTTTCAGGAAAACCTCATCGGCAGTGGCGATGATCGCCAGCTCGCCATGGCCCCGTCGAAAATTCAGGAGTTTGTGTCAGCTGTATTGCGAAAACTCGAGGAAGCCGCCGCCTCGGGATACGGCGCAGCCCTCGTCACCAGCGCCAGCGTCAGACCTTTTGTACGATCGGTGATCGAGCGTGTTCGTCCGCAAACCATGGTGCTGTCGCAGAACGAAATCCACCCGCAGGTGCGCCTGCGCAATCTCGGGTCAATTTGACCAGGACGCTGACTGCGAGCGGAAAAATCCCTGATTGCAAGCCTTTGCGGCCTTGCATGCTCTCGCCTCCCGAAGGATACTGTCCGTTCTTTCGGAGTTGCGTCCTTTCCCATGATGAAATTCATCGCTTCGAACGTTGACGCCGCCAAAGCAAAGGCAAAACGTGCGCTCGGCGACGGCGTTACCATTGTTGCGGTCAGAAATTTACCCTCAGGCGATGTCGAAGTCTCCGCATCGGACGGGCCCGCGCTTGCGGCTCCGCCCCAGCCGGTTGCGCAAGGTTTCGGCGACCACACGCGTCAGGTGTTTGAAGAAGCCCACATGAGAGGCGGCTATCAAACGACGGGCGCACGCCTTCATGAGCCGCTTGAACATAAATTCGGCGAGGACGCGCTGAGCCGGTTATCGAGCGACCTCTCCGGCCGGCCCCATAACGTCGGTCTGATTGACATGTCTGACCGCACCGCGCGATCCATGGCGGAGGCGCTGCGGCCCCACAGCCTGACCGACGACCTTATCGCCGCAATCGTCAGCGGCGCGCGCAAGGCGGAAATCGACGACGATTTGCATCGGCTCGAAATCGGACTTTCCGAAACCTTTGATTTTGCGCCGATCCACTTTTCGCCAATGACGCCAATCATGCTGGTCGGGCCAACCGGCGCTGGAAAGACCTCATGCGGCGCCAAGCTTGCGGCCACAGCTCTCAATAGCGGATCGACAGCGTTCATCATGTCCGCCGATGTCGGGCGCGCCGGCGCCATCGATCAGATCAAGGCCTATGGCGACGCGCTCGGCGCGGACTACTTCATTACCGAAACCCCGCACGATGTCGCGAGCGCGTTGCGCTCGAAGCGCCCAACCGGCGCTGTCATCCTCGATACGCCGGGCGTCAGTCCTTATGATTCCGGCGATCTCGCGGCGCTCAGATCGTTTCGCGAAGCAACGAGTGGTGAAGCGGTGCTGGTGCTTCCCGCCAGCGGCGACCCCGAAGAATTCAAGGACTGGGCGATTGCGTTCAGGGAATTCGGCGCCAAACGCATCATCATCACGAAATTCGATGCGACGCGCCGCGTCGGGGCCGCGCTCTCGGCGGCGTTTTCGAGCAACCTTGCACTCGCTCATTTCTCGCAGACGCCGTTCATCTCCGAAGGGTTAGTCGACGCAACGCCGGAGTTCCTCGCGCGACGCCTTCTCGCTGGCAGCGTCACGCGGATTAATTAGACAAAACGCGGAAGCAAGTTTCACAGCGCAATTCGTTGGCGGAATCGAGAACCGGCCGCCAATAAAAGCCAATCCAATGCGGAATTCAGGGCGCGGCGCAGCGCCGAATGTGGCGCAGTTGTGGCATCCTTAACGATTGATTGAGTATGAGCGACCAACGTCGCCAGCCGGTGAAGCGCTGCATTAATCGCCATGGGACAAGATGGAAGGAGATTTGGGAAGGGGTTCTCCGTGCGTTTCATCATTGTGGCCCTCATGGCCTTGACGGTCACCGGCTGCGCCAGCGGCATGTCGAAGAAGGAATGTCTCTACGCGGATTGGCGCGCCATCGGATTTGAGGACGGCGCACGCGGCGCAGACGCCTCGGCGATTGGATCGCGCCGTGTCGCCTGCGCCGACAAGGCGCAAATCACCCCGGACACACAGGCCTATCTTGCTGGCCGCGAACAGGGTCTCGATCAGTTCTGCCGTCCGGCGAACGGCTTCGATTTCGGCTCGCGCGGCGGTCGTTATTCTGGCGCTTGCTCTGGTCGCAATGAGGGCGCTTTCGTCGACGCCTATGAAAAGGGCCTCACCTTGCATGGCCTCGTCGCAAATTATGAATCGTCGTCTCGCGCGCTGGCGAACGCCAATACGGATCTTGACAATATCGACCACCAGATCGCGCACGCCGAAGCGGCCCTGATCTCGCCAGCGACACCGCACCCTGAAAGGCTTGATCATCTCGCCGAACTGAAAACGCTGCACCAAAGGCGCGACAAGGTCCGCGACGCCATTGACACCCTTTCGCGAGATGTTGATCGCGCCGAGGCCGAGCTTGAAGATTATCGTGAAGAGATCGCTGCGCGAGATTATGCGCGCGGCGCGCTGACGACGCTTCCGGCGCGCTATTGACCAGCGATCAGGGCTTCTTCATTCGCTGCGTTTGAGCGAGATTGAGGGTGCTTTGCGCCGCTTTCCGCTTTGGCGCGGCAGCTTGAACTGGCGCGGCCGCATCGCGTTCGAGCCGCAGCTGCTTTAGCCGCGCAGATTTCTGGCGCTGGCGTTCCGCCTCGACCCTGACTTCAGCGAGCCCGGCGGTTTGCGCCCGCTCACTCGCCTTTTTACGGGTCGCAGGAGAAGGCCTTCCGACCCCGGCGACTGAATCGAGATTGTCCTTGCGTGACGCCATTACTGCACGCCCACGACAGCTAATTCGTTTTCCCGGATGGTACGGTCAAACGATTCGCCCGCGTGCCGGATTTTGTACTGGAAATGCGCGCCATTGGACGGCAGCAACGCGATGATTTTGAAATCGGTATTCGGGCCCCGCATGTACCCGAACCCCTCCACAATCTTGACGGTCTGTCCGATGCGGAAACGGTGTTCGTCGGTATGCATTTTTTGGGCCCTTTATCTGAAATGCGAAGGGCGAACGTTGTCGTTCGCCCCCCGCACTTTGTGTTAGGCCAGGTTAGGCGACCTTGAGGTTCGTCGCAGAAGTCTTGCCGCGATCTTGAGCCAGCTCAAAGCTGACGGACTGGCCGTCAGCAAGGCTTCTGAGGCCCGCTGCTTCAAGAGCAGTCGCGTGCACGAAAACATCCTTGCCGCCGTCATCCGGCGCGATGAATCCGTAACCCTTTTGCGAGTTGTACCATTTCACTTTTCCAGTAGCCATTTTATCTCCTTTTCAGACATGGCGAAGGCAGACGGGCGCTTGCGCGCCAATCCATAGAAACCGATGTTTTGGAGGAGTGTAAAAAGCTTGGATCAGAGGCCTATTAGACGGCCCAAAATCATTGGTTCAAGCGCCATATGGACCTTCGCCCCCCTTTTTGCAAGGTTTTTCCCCTTGCGATCGCCGCAGGCGCCCGTTGGGGGCCGGTATCCCTTGATTTTATTCAATTTGCGCCAGACCGGGCGACATTCTAGCGTAGTGGGAAAATTGCGTTGGCGGTCTGTCCCAATCCTTGAAAGGAAACCCTCATGAAAATTGCCATTTCAGCGGCGCTGGCCCTCGCCGCCACACCCGCTCTGGCGCAACAAACGCCGGAGCTGCTTGGCGATGCTTTTGTCGCTGCAATTGTCGCCGAGGATTCCGCAGCTCTTGCCGGCCTCTATACCGAGGATGCCGACAGCTATGATCCGTCCGGGTATGTGCAGAAGGGCCACGCCGAGATTGCCGCTGCCTGGCAGATGTTTTTTGACGCCTATGACGGGTTTTCAGCCTCGCTTGACCGTAAAGGCGAATACGGGCTCGACAAAAAAGGCCACGCCGCCTGGGGACTGTGGACGATGACGGCGACGCCTGCTGGCGGCGGCGATCCGGTCACCTGGAATGGCCGCTATCTCGACGTCTCGGTAAAGACCAAAGGCGGGTGGCGGTACATAGTCGATCATGCCTCGATGATGGCGCCGCCGCCCGACGCTGCAGCAGAATGACACGTCAGACAATCCCGACCATCAGGCGGTCAAGATCGATCGCCTGAGGCCGAGCGACTTTCAATCGGCGCCACACCCAGCTACGCGACGAGCGCCCACTCCGGCCGGTCAGCTGTGTTTGCTACGCGCGGCGTAAAATCCTTCGATGTCTTTCCGGTAGGCGGGTGCAAAATCGGGCAGGTTTCCACGGACAAAACCGGGCGCCTCTTTAATTGTGTCGGCGCCAAACGACACGACCAGCCGCTCGTTTGCGTCGTCAATAACAACCTCGCCAAACGGAATAGCGAAAAGTTTGTCTCCGACTCCCAGGACGCCGCCAGCGGCAAGAATCAGGTAGCGAATTTCTCCGGATTTGGAATCCAAAACGAGATCATCAACATGGCCAAGCGCTTCACCGGCGCGGTTGACGATCTTGTGTCGGCGTAGGGCGTCTATTGACAGAAAAGCGGTCATACTCAGTCCTCATGTTTTTGGGGCGGCGTGCAACAAGACAATGTGCTGGCAAGCGCCACGCAACAGCTGAACGACGCGTCGAACCGCGCTATTCACTTGAATCTAATAGATATGGGCATCCTTTCCATCGGTTTCAACATTCCACTACCGCGACGAATGCGCCGGCCGATATGAAAATGCAAACCAGGTTCGAGACGGATCGCTGCGCCCGAGGACGTCGGCGCGTTTCACGAAATGGGCGCAGCCGCCTAATTGTCGCCTAATCGCCGAATCGCGCAGGCAATCGGATCAAGGATGACGCCCTTCTTATGTTTCCTTGCGGCGTAGCTGACGATATCGGCCGTTCCGCCAAGGCCGCGAGACGGCTCGCCATCCCAAACGAAAATCATATGGTCAACGCAATCAGCGACCTTTTTTCCCGCCTTGAAAAAAGCCTCGTCAGGTGAGTTTCCATTGACACGGATGACTTTGCTGGCTTGCAGATAGAGCCGATCAAACGCCGGTTTTTCCGCGTCTTCCAGTTCAATCTCGCCATTGCAGATGGGAACGACCGCTACCAGCCGCTTGTTTTCCTCGAGCATGATTTCAGCAAAAATCTGATCAGCGCCGGGCGCAAGCGACGTATAGCCCGATAGGCTCTTCGTGCTGACCACAATATCCCTGATTGCGGCGCGCACCCACTCCCAATTGGCGCCATCCCGCCACCGATGACCGGATACTCCGACTTTCATGACAAGAAGCTCCGGTGCCCGATGCTGACTTTACAAGATGCGCGGCTGTGATCCAGTCGGCATATTTGCGCCCTGCCTCGCATGAATGGCTCGTATTCCGGCGTCTGATCAAGCCGGGGCCTACGCTTTCGCAAGCGCAGCAACCGTGCGCGAAATTTTCCGGGCGGCGGCCTTAGTCCTGTTGATCTCGGTCAAGCCGCTCAAGAAACCGTGCCGCCGCGCCGCGACCGCCAATGCCGAAGGCAAGCGCTCCAGCGAGCGAAGTAGCGCCGAGGATCAGAACAAACCCGGCAAAGATGATGTCCTCGCCAAGACCCATTTCGCGAATGCCGATCGCGGTGACGAGGACCATGATACCCCACTGGACGACGGTGGCGACAAGCGCTGTGCGCGCATCGCCTGCCCGGCGAATGGTGTTTGCGACAAAGCGGCCGATCGGGATACCCGCAATAATAACGATTGATCCGAGCAGGATCTGACCGCCGACCGAAAGTATTTGGCTGAGGGCGGTTGATACCGGTTCGATGTTGAGTTGTTGCGCGGCGGTGATCGCGCCAACAATCAGCATCGCGGCCATTGCAATATTGGCGACGACAACAGTCGGCGTAATGCCGGCAGTTTTCAGCGCCGTTTCTGCCTCCGCGTCTTCACGGTGTTCGATCGCAAGCCCAAGGTGACGCCAGAAATTGTCAAATCCCATGCCTGACAGAAACGAGATCGTGAAGGCGCGAAGCGCCCGCGCAAACAGCGTAAACAGTGACAGGACAATGACCGCTGCGATAATATTCGGGATGGCGTTCAGCATTGTCTGAAGCATTCGCGTCGCCGGTTCCGTGATCGACTCGATCGCCAGCGCATCAAGCCCTGCGATAATTGCGGGAATGAGGATCAACGCAAAAACAATCAGTCCCGCTGCATTGGCGATTTCTGTTCCCTTGATCAGATCACCAATGGCGGCTTGTTTGGCGGCATGATCGATCGGCGCGGCAGCAAGAATGCTTTGCACCGCGCGGCGAGCGATCATGGCAATCAGATAACCGATTACGACGATGAAAATCGCACCGGCAATGCGCGGGAGGAATTCCATCACCGTCACCAGCATCGAATTCAGCGGCGCCAGCGTTTCCGCCAACCCAAGCGTCGTCAGGATTGGGGCGATAAACAGCAGCAGAATGAACCAGAACAAAGCCGACCCGAGCGACTTGCCGAGTGACGGACTTCCCGGCGTCAATGCATCCCGATTGGCGGCAATGCCAAATTTCGAGTTGTCGATGCGTTTGCGCACGAATTCTGAAATGACCCGCGCGAGAACGAGACCGAGAAAGAAAAGGCCCACCGCTCCCAGCACATTCGGCAGGAACGCCATGAACAACTCAAGCGAGCGCTCGAACTCGGCCCGGATATCATCCATCATCGCAATTTCTCCGATTTTCCCGCCATTTTATATCACGAGTCGCCAAGCGACGCCCTGATGCGGGATAGCAGGACCCGGCCGTGGGGGGCCAGCAGAAAATAGAACTTCGCCTCAGACGGGCGCACGGTGATAGGCCCCGCCTTGCAGTGGGCGGGGGACACGCGTCGTCTTCGGGTAACTTATCGGAAGCTTTCTCAGCGAGCGTACGGCGAGATAGGCAAAACATTCCGCTTCAAGAGCGTCGCCGCGCCATCCGACCGATTCGGCGGCGTGAACTTCGGCGTCGAGCGCATCGGCAAGCGCTTTCATCATTGCCGGATTTCTGCGCCCGCCACCCGCGACGATCCACTCGCCAGGTTCATCCGGCAGGTGCGCTGCGGATGCGCGGACGCATGCCGCCGTAAAAGCCGTGAGCGTCGCCGCACCGTCCGCAACAGAAAGCGCCAGTACCGGATCGATCTTGAAATCATAGCGGTCGAGCGATTTCGGCGGCCTGCGGCGGATATATGGACTAAGGAGCATCATTCGCAAGATATCTGAATGAACCTGACCCGACCGCGCGAGCGCCCCGTCCTTGTCCATTGCTTCGCCGGTTTTCAAGTCCATCCATTCATCCACGAGCCCGTTGCCGGGTCCGCAATCGAAAGCGATGAGATCAAGATTGCCGCCATCTTGCGGGATATAGGTGACGTTCGCGACGCCGCCAAGATTGATCACGCCGACCGAATGCTTGCGCGCCAGGGCTCTAACCAGCGCTGCGTGATACAGCGGCGCAAACGGCGCGCCCTCGCCTCCCGCGGCAATATCTGCGGCGCGAAAATCGGCGACAACATCGATCTTGGTTTCGTCCGCGAGCGATTGGCCATCGCCAATCTGCCATGTGCGTCCGACACTTTCCGGGGTGCGCTTGGGGCGATGCAGGATGGTCTGGCCATGAAAGCCGATGACATCGATTGCCGTTCGTTTCAGCCCGGCCTTGTCCAAAATCTCCGCAACCGCAATTGCGTGCGCCTCGGTCACTTCGCCTGAAGCCTTGCCGATGTCTGCCGCGCCATCGCGGCCTTCGAGCGCCGCTTTGATCGCACGTTGGACGAAGATTTTGAGATCGCGACTATAGGGATAAAAATGCGTCGGACCGGGTTCGGCGACCTGATCCCCGTCGGTTTTCAGGATGGCGAGATCAATGCCGTCCAACGATGTGCCGCTCATAAGCCCGAGGGCGGTCAGGATCGTCATGCAGCAGGCCCCACAAATACATGGTCATTGGTCAACCGCACACGCGGTCGATGATTGATGATAATAATCTAAGACGACACCAGGATATTTGGCGTTAACGCAGTTCGCGCAATGTCGGGCGAATTTTGTCGAGATCTTGCGGCGGCAGGAAACCCGGCTGATCGCCAATTTCTTCGTCGCCGGCGGCCGGAAGACCGGAGGCCGTCAGCACCGGCCCCTCGTTCGCATCAGCGCGAGGCTCCGCCCGCCCGATCACGGGTTCAGCGCGCAATTTTTTCCGGCTCTTTTTATGAGATTTTTGCGAACCGCCGCTATCCGCGCTGTCTGCATCAAATGACACGTCGACACCCGCCGGCCCCGGCAGCGTCCTTGCGCCGCCGCGCACGGCCCGGCCGAGATTGAATCCGCCAAGATAAGCGGCGAGCCAGGGGGCGAAACGCGCCGCAAGATCGAACATTCGATCGTCGAGGCTTCGAACCTGCTGATCAATGTTCAGCCCAAGAACATGATCCGTCAGCATGGCAACGGTGAAGAGCACGATCAGCAAGTGCACGTAGGTGAAATGAACAATGCGCGCGAATAGTTTTCCCGTGTAACCAAGCGCGCCGCCTTCATGCCGCGCTTCGTAACGCCACAGCCCGATTACAAGTCCGGCAAGCGGCATTAGGACGACGAAAAAAAGCATCGTCAGCGGAATGCGCGCGCCGAAAATATCAACAAGCCGGTAATAGGGATCGCTGCGCACGATGAAGGCCCAGGCGACCGTAATCGCCGCGAATACGACGGCGCTCGAAAAATAACCGCTGCGCCCGTTCAAATTGTCGCGTCCCGCCTTTGCCCGCTTACCCATCAATACACCTCGGCCCTACAGATTGAGGACCTTACCTGTTCCTTATCTCACATACAAAAGGGGCGCCCCGTCCGTTGCCGGAGGAGCGCCGGTTTCAACTCATGGGATCAAGCCGTTAGCTGGAAACCTTGAGTTCCGTCGCGGACGTCTTGCCGCGATCTGTCGCCAGCTCGTAAGAGATCTTTTGACCCTCATTGAGACCGGTAAGACCGGCCTTTTGAACGGCGGTCACGTGCACAAACACGTCCTTGCCGCCATCGTCCGGCTGGATGAAACCATAGCCTTTGGTCGCGTTGAACCATTTCAAGGTGCCTGTCGCCATTCTGAGCTCCTGATCTTGGGTCCCGGACTGGCAATCCGGGCCGGCGGTCGAAAAGCGCGCGCGCCATGCGTGCGCCTGCTAAGCGACCGTCTAGTTCGGGAGGCAATTCAGAATGCGAGGCTTAGGCCGGGGCGCGCTGCTGGTGGAAGGCGGGGCCCAAGTTAGGCTAGGCGTAGTCGAATTCGGCCCAAATTATCTGGTCACGGCCGTATAAAATACGGATCCGGTACCGGGCGTGCAAGATCATCTTCGCGCCTCGGGGTGAAATTGGAGACAGTCGATGCGCCTGCTTGTTTTTGGAATTGGCCGGGTCGGTACGAATTTGGCCGCCTACGCGCGCCATCTCGGCGCCGAAGTCACGCTCGTGACGAGAACAAAAGCCGAAAACGACCGCGTGGCGGTCAGCGCGTTGATCGCCTCAGCCGACGTTATCGCAGCCGCAATCCCGGACGACCGGCTGGCGGGCTGGTTCGCAACATGGGGCCCGGTCATTGGCCGCAAGCCGGCTATTCACTTCTCCGGCGCGCTGACCATCGATGGGATGCGCAGTTATCACCCTTTATATTCTTTCCCACCCACAGCGCTCGCCCCCGAGGTCCTGGCGGCGATCGCCTTTGCACGCGAAGAAGGGGCGCCCCCGCTGTCGTCAGTCCTGCCGGGGGCAGGAAATCCGGAATTCGCGGTCAGCGCCGACGAACGGGCCTTCTATCATTCGCTTGCGGTGCTTTCCGGGAACTTCGCCGCCCATCTCTGGAACGAGACCGCAAAGGCCTTCGGGTCGCGTTTCAACCTGCCGCCCGAACTCATCCTTGGCGGATACCTATCGAGCGTCGTTGAGCGTTTCCGTGAAAGCCCTCTTGATTCGATGACCGGCCCTGCGGCCCGCAAGGACGCCCAAACGGTCGCCGCGAACCTCAAGGCGCTGGGGCAGGAACCGCGTTTGAGGGCGCTCTACGAATCCTTCCTCGCGAGCGCCTGGCCGGACTGGCGCGACAGCATAAAAAATCGTCCGTGAAGGCCAGAAATTCCGCCATTTTGCGCGCTTGCCACCCTATAGCCTTTCCTCTATAGAGCGCCGCTCATTCAAGAACGAGCCGCGCAGCTCTTCCCGGGGTGATATGGGGCGTCACGCCTCCCCCGGATCCGCGGTTTTTATTCATAAGGGTCCCGTCATGGCCGAGACAGACGTTTTTTATTGTGAGGTCCGCGAGCGGACGGGAACCGGCGGCGCGCGCGAATCTCGCCGCACGGGCTGGGTTCCGGGCGTTCTTTACGGCGGCGATGGGGGTCCGGTTTCGATCCAGCTGAAATTCGTCGAAGTGATGAAAGCATTTACCGCGGGCCGCATGCGCTCGCACCTCGCCAAGATCGACGTTCCCGGTCAGGACTATCTCCAGCCGGTCATCGCCCGCCAGGTGCAGGTCGATCCGGTCAAGGATATTCCGATCCATGTCGACATGCTGCGCGTTAACGAGAACACTCGTATTGACGTCGCCATCCATGTGCGCTTCCTCAATGAAGAAACCTCGCCCGGCATCAAGCGCGGCGGCGTTCTCAACATCGTTCGCCACGACATTGAAGTATACGCGCCGGCGACAGCAATCCCTGAATATCTGGAAGCGGACTGCGATGGTCTCGACATTGGCGACGCGATCAAAATGTCGTCGATCAAACTGCCCGAGGGCGTAACGCCGGTTATTACCGATCGCGACTTCACAATTGCGACGATCGCGGCGCCGTCTGCACTGCGCTCGGAGGAATCGGAAGCGGAAGCGACCGAAGCGTCCGCCGAAGTTCCAGCGACCGCGCAGAAAGCGCCGGAAGCCGGTGACGACAAAAGCGGCGACAAGGGCGGCAAGAAAGCCTAAAGGCCGCCAAAGACTGTTTCCCGCCTGGCGAAGGACAGAGGGACCATGCTTCTGCTCGTGGGCCTCGGCAATCCGGGCGAGAAATACCAGCGCCATCGGCACAATGTCGGGTTTATGGCGGCCGATGCGATCGCCGACGCCAACGGCTTTGGGCCTGCTCGCAAGAAATTCCAGTCCAACATTCGCGAAGGCGATCTCGCCGGCGAAAAAGCGATTGTGTTGAAGCCGCAGACGTTCATGAACGATTCAGGTCAGTCGGTCGGCGCCGCTTTGCGATTTTACAAAATGACGCCGGCGGACGTCATTGTCTTTCATGACGAACTCGATCTCGCGGCCGGAAAAATCAAGGCGAAACTCGGCGGCGGTAACGCCGGGCACAACGGTCTTCGCTCCATTGCATGCCACATCGGCAATGATTTCCGGCGCGTCCGCATCGGCATTGGCCATCCCGGCGACAAAACCCGTGTGACCGGGCATGTGCTTGGCGACTTCGCAAAGTCCGACGCTGAGTGGCTAACGCCCCTGCTTGCCGCGCTCGCCAAAGCGGCGCCGTTTCTCCTCGACGGCGACGCGCGCTTTGCGTCCGCCGTGGCCCAGGCGCTGCAGCCGCCGAAAGAGCAGCGCGAGCGCGAGCAGAACGCGTCACAAGGCGCGGCTAAACCCGCAGCCGGGGATGGCGACAAACCGAGAAGCGCCCTTGCCGACACATTGAAGGCATTATTGCCAAAAAACAGGAATGATTAGAAATGGCTCTTAGCTGCGGCATTGTCGGACTTCCGAATGTCGGAAAATCGACACTCTTTAACGCGCTGACGCGCACAGCGGCAGCGCAAGCCGCGAATTACCCGTTCTGCACGATTGAACCCAATATCGGCGATGTCGCCGTGCCCGAACCGCGCCTGCAGCAACTCGCCGCCGTCGCAAAGTCGCAGCAGATCATCCCGGCGCGCATGCAGTTCGTTGACATCGCAGGTCTCGTGAAGGGCGCGTCCAAGGGCGAAGGCCTTGGAAACCAGTTTCTCGCCAATATCCGGGAAACCGACGCCGTCATCTACGTGCTGCGGTGCTTTGTCGACGAAGACGTCACCCATGTCGCTGGCCGCATCGATCCCCTCGCCGACTTTGAAATCGTTGAGACTGAATTGATGCTGGCGGATCTCGACAGCCTTGAAAAGCGTCGAAACGCCCTCGAAAAGAAAGCCAAGGGCGGCGACAAGGAATCAAAGATTGCCGTGTCGCTGGTCGATCGCGCGCTTGTGGCGCTTCGCGACGGCAGGCCGGCGCGATCGGTCGATATTGCGCCGGAGGAGACTAAAGTCTGGAAAAGCCTGCAGCTGCTGACGCAAAAGCCCGTCTTGTTCGTCGCCAATGTCGATGAGGCGTCCGCCGCAAGCGGTAACGCCTTTTCAAAACATGTTGGAGACGCCGCTCAAAAAGAAAATGCCGCTTTCGTTGCAATTTCCGCCCGGATTGAATCGGAACTTGCGCAGCTCGAAGACGCCGAACAGGCGGAATATCTCGAATCACTTGGCCTGGAAGAACCCGGCCTTAACCGCCTCATCCGAGAAGGCTTCAACCTGCTCGGGCTGCAGACTTATTTTACTGCGGGACCAAAGGAAGCGCGCGCGTGGACCATTCCGGTTGGCGCAACGGCGCCGCAGGCGGCCGGCGTCATCCATACCGATTTCGAGCGCGGCTTTATCCGTGCAGAAACCATCGCCTTTGATGACTACATTTCACTCGGCGGCGAAGCCGGCGCCAAGGAAGCCGGTAAAATGCGCCTTGAGGGCAAGGACTATGTGGTCCAGGACGGCGACGTCATGAACTTTCGCTTCAACGCCTGATCACTGATCGGCCGAATAGATATCTGCGTGATAGGGCTGTTCCGCCGGCTCGATAAAGGCGTCGGCGCCGCGCATGACCCGGTCATATGGGCTCGCTATCGGGCCTTCGCCTGCGTGGCCGCTATAAAGAATCGAGCCGGGTTTTGCGGTTTGCGTCGATCCTTTGCGGTACCGGTCGAATGATTCCGATTCTACCACGAGCGGCGGACGCATGGGGCCATAATAGGCCCAGTCGATTCCGTCAAAATGGTAAAACCCCTCGACCTTGTAATCGGGCTCATTGGCAAAAGACACCGTCATCACGCAGTCGTAACCTGAAAACACCTGCCAGAATCCGCGTTCGGTTCTGACCGCCCGAGCGTCGTCCGCGTCACATCGCTCCAGCCGAATGTCCACCGGATAATTGCCGCCGAATGCATCGGCTGTGTCATTGTATCGAAAAACGGCAATGTGACGCGCCACGGCGCGCGTCGCCTCATCCGAAGTAGGCGGATAGTAATTGACGCCGCCTGCGGCGATGACGAAGAGAAGTGACAACATGCGGGAAACCTAGCGGACGCCGGTTAAGAACGGCTTCAGGCAAGATTAATGAACGATTTATTCAGCGGGCCCCCGCGCCTAGGATCCGGCCCGCAACCGCATCCAGCTTGGCGAGCAACACCGGGTCCCGCGCCTCGGGTGGCGTGATGATCGCGGAATCAAGCGCACGCTCTATTCCAAGCGGCGATAGCGTCCGCCCTGGGCCAAGGCGCGTCACCAAATCTGCAATGAGCCGCCGTGCGGCGTCGGTGTTTCGGCGCATCATCTCAAGAATGGAAGCAACGTCAACAGCGGCGCTTTCAGCGCGCCAGCAATCATAATCTGTCACCATCGCGATGCTCGCATAAGGAAGCTCGGCCTCCCGCGCGAGTTTTGCTTCGGGCATGTTGGTCATGCCAATCACGTCAGCGCCTTGCGCCTTGTAAAGCAGCGACTCAGCCCGCGAGGAAAATTGCGGACCGTCAATGCAAAGATAGGTTCCGCCGCGATGGTGCGGGATCGACAGCGACTTGAGCGACGCTTCGATCGTGTCGCCAAGTGCGGGGCAAACAGGCTCCGCCATCGAGACATGGGCGACGCATCCCGTCCCGAAGAAACTTTTCTGCCGGCCGCTGGTTGTGTCAAAAAACTGATCGACAATCACGAAATCACCCGGCGCCAGTTCCTCCCGGAACGAACCGCAAGCGGAAACTGAAATCAGGTCAGTGGCGCCGAAACGTTTCATCGCGTCGATATTGGCGCGATAGTTCACCTCGCCCGGAGGGATCGCATGTCCGGCGCCATGGCGCGCCAGAAATATGACGTCGACGCCATCCATGACGCCCGTCGTCAGCGGTGAGGATGGCGGTCCCCATGGTGTATCGACGATCGTCGATTTCGCATGCGTGATCGCATCAAGGGAGTAAAACCCGGACCCGCCAATGACGCCAACGCGACGCTTCATCGCTTAAAAGGCTGCGGGATCGACGCCAAGGGCGCGCGCAATACGGGCCAGAACGAGCTCTTCCTGAGGCTTCAGCTTCTGATCGGCAATAACCGCCTGACGCGCGGCAACCTTGACCGCAGCAACCAAACGCGGGTCGCGTTTGACCGAAGCGACCGCCGTCAGAATTTCCGCTTCCGCCGCATCATAGTCAGCCGCAAGCGCCGCAAGCAGGCGGCTATACTCGCTGGCGAGCTGGTCCGGTGAAAACCGGCGGAAGGCGCTGTCGTTGACGACGCCGCCAAGAAACCGCGCTTCCTCGATCCGCGCAACCCGCGCGTCGGCAAAGGCCGCTAGAAGATAGGCGCCGCACGCCGCCGTTACTTCAACCGGCGCCGTCTCGCCAGCGCCCGCACCTTCGGTGTCTGTCATCCTGCTCTCCAGGGCGTTCCTCGCCCCCAATCTAGCGCCGCGCCATGCGGAAAGGCGAGCGCAACCTCGCTGAAAACGCAAGAAAGCCCCGGCCGCTATCGCTCCGGGGCTTTCCTCAATTCATCTTGCGCGACTAATGATCGACTTTGGACCAGATCGCCCGGTAGGAAAAGAACAAGATCAGCGACAAGATCAACAGATAGCCCATAGTGACGATACCAAGGCTCTTGCGCTGTTCCATCTTCGGCTCTGAAGCCCAGGTCAGGAACTCAACAACGTCCTTCGCATATTGATCGACCGTTTCCGGCACATGTTCATCCGCATAATCGACTATGCCGTCAGCGAGCGGCGCTTTCATCGCCAGCACGCCGCCAGGCGGCACTTCGACGCCTTCGAGCGGATGCCCCTCTTCATCGCGATACTCCGCCTTCAGGAGTTGCGACATGTCGCCGGCGAAATACGGATTGTAGTGCTGGTTCGGCGCTAGTTGCACGCTGATCGGCGCGTCGGCATAGCCAGTCAAAAGGCTATACAAATAGTCGGGCCCGTGATGGCGCGCCTTGATAATTAGCGCCAGATTGGGCGGCAGCGCCCCGCCATTGGCCGCGCGCGCCTGCTGCGGATTGGCGAACGGGCGCGGGAACTTGTCGGACGGAAGCCCCGGCCGCTGGAACATGTCGCCGCTGTCGTCGGGGCCGTCGGTGATCTGATATTCAGCAGCGATAGCTTTCACAACCGGGTTGCTGCTTGGCTGCGAACAGTCGGTCGATTCGGGAACGCCCGCAGGGCATTTGTCGAGGTGGAAGGGACCACCCTTGTCGCCAAGATTACGGAACGAAAGCTGTTCAACTGCATGGCAACTTGCACAGACGGTCTTGTAAACCTGAAAACCGCGCTGAAGGGCTTCCTTGTCGTATGAGCCGAACGGCCCGTTGAAGTGCCAGTGCTGGTGCTCATACTCAAGCGCCGCGCCGCCAGCCGCGTGAGCAGCGCCGGTGAAGGCGAGCGATGCGCCCGCGATCAACAGCGAGCGAAGGATCGTTTTCTTGGTCATTTGTCGGTCCCTGCTCTCTTATTCCGCGGCCTGGGCGATGGCGGATGGTGTCTGCCGATCGGGTTTGAGGACTGAATCCGCAATCGACTTCGGCATCGGCGTCGTCTTCTCGAAAACGCCCAGCAATGGCAGGATGACGAGGAAGAATACGAAATAATACAGCGTCGCGATCTGCGCCTGAATGACATAGACGCCCTCAGCGGGCTGGCCGCCAAGATAGCCGAGCCAGCAACAGGCGATGACGAACAGCACGAACCACAACCGCGCAACCGGCCGGTACCGCATCGAGCGGACTTTGGACGTGTCGAGCCATGGCAGGACAAACAGGACCATGATCGAGCCGAACATCGCGATGACGCCGCCGAGCTTCGAGGTGATCGGTCCGATGTTGAATGTGATGGCGCGCAGGATCGCGTAAAACGGCAGGAAATACCACTCCGGCACGATATGGGGCGGCGTCACCAGTGGATCGGCGGGTTTGTAATTGTCCGGATGGCCAAGGCCGTTCGGGTTGAAGAAGACGAACGCGGCAAACAGCAGCATGAAAAGTGCGATCGCGAAGCCGTCCTTTACCGTGTAATAAGGATGGAACGGCAAGGTGTCTTTCTTGATATCCTTTACGTCGACACCGGTCGGATTGTTGTTGCCCGACGTGTGGAAAGCCCAGATGTGAATGGCGACGACGCCAAAGATGGCGAACGGCAGCAGGTAATGCAGCGAGAAGAAACGGTTCAGCGTCGCGTTATCGACTGACGGCCCGCCCAGCAGCAGTGTCTTGATCGGGTCGCCGACGACAGGGAACGCGGTGAAGAAATTGGTGATGACCGTCGCGCCCCAGAACGACATCTGGCCCCAGGGCAATACGTAGCCCATGAACGCCGTCGCCATCATCAGAAGGAAAATAACGACGCCGAGGATCCACACCATCTCGCGCGGCTCTTTGTATGATCCGTAATAGAGGCCGCGGAACATGTGGATATAGACGGCGAGGAAAAACATCGACGCGCCGTTGGAGTGCACATAGCGCATCAGCCAGCCATAATTCACATCGCGCATGATGTGTTCGACGCTGTCAAACGCCAGATGCTTTTCCGGCGTGTAATGCATCGCAAGGACGACGCCGGTGATGATCTGGATAACGAGGCAGACGGCGAGGATCGCCCCAAACGTCCACCAGTAATTCAGATTCTTCGGCGTTGGGAAATCCATGAAGTCAGCGCCGAAACGCACGATCGGCAGGCGCTTGTCGAGCCAGCGTTCGATGGCGGTGCCGGGCTTGTAAGTTGAGGGATGGCTCACCGGTCTTTTCTCCTAGCCGATGCGGATCGAGGTATCGGACACAAATTCATATTTCGGGACTTCGAGATTCTGCGGCGCCGGTCCCTTACGGATGCGGCCTGCATTATCGTAGTGCGAGCCATGGCAGGGGCAGAACCAGCCGCCGAAGTCGCCGCGGACTTCGCCTTGCGAGGTGCCGAGCGGCACACAGCCAAGGTGGGTACAAACGCCGACGACGACAATATATTCCGCCTTGATGACGCGGTTTTTGTCTTCCGCATCGTCGCTCGCCGGCAGATTGTCGTTACGCGCTTTGGGATCTTTGAGATCGGCGATCGGGGTTTCCTCGACCGTCTTGATCTCGTCAGCGGTGCGCCGGCGGATGAAGACCGGCTTGCCCTGCCACATCACCTTGATCGCCTGCCCGACCTCGAGCGCCGACAGGTCGACCTCCTTGGTCGACAGCGCCAGAACCGAGGCGTCGGGGTTCATCTGGCTGATCAGCGGCACAATCACTGCGCCCGCGCCGACCGCTGCGGTCGCGCCGGCCAGAATATGGATGAAGTCGCGGCGGGTCGGTTCCGCCTCTTGCGTTTGATTGGTCGCGCTCATCGCCCTCTAAAGTCCTTTTACCGCTGCGCCGCCGGATTTCGCGCCGCGCCCCACCAGGAAACCGTTCGGAAACGGCGGGATTTTGGGGTTCCCTCTGGCATGAGTTACTACTCAAAGTCCAGCCGAACCTATAGTGCGGCCTAGCGTCGCGAGGCGGCCGCGGCGGCCTCGAAATTCATGCGGGAATCATGCGGGAATAAGGAGTTGCGGGAGACGATGCGGCTTGTGCTTTATCAGCCCGAGATCGCCCAGAACGCGGGCGCTGCAATCAGGGCTGCCGCCTGTTTCGGGGCCGGGATCGACATCATCGAGCCTTGTGGATTTCCGGCCGACGCCAGGGGGCTGAAGCGGACCGCCATGGACTATGGCGCCCTCGCCGCGCCGGTCCTGCATGCGTCGTGGCGGGCTTTTCTGGGTTCCCTTGAAGGCCGGCCCGGACGGCTTGTCCTCCTGTCGACCAAGGCCGCGACCCCGATCTGGGATTTTGCGTTTTCCAAATCCGATCTTCTGCTGATTGGCCAGGAGAGCGCCGGCGTCCCGGACGACGTCCGCAG
>JBGSVH010000136.1:0-5409 GCA_041753055.1 Parvularculaceae bacterium | reverse complement strand
GGGAAAGGCCAGCCTCTCCGATGCTGATGCGTATACGGAGGAAAGCGCCAAACCGCGCAAATGAGACCCTGCCGCCGGCGCTGCTGCGGCGGCGCGGCCTATCGACATTTTGCGCCGTTGCGCTATGCGGGTCGCCGCAAGGGTGGACCGGAAGGGAAGAGAGATGACGAAGTTCAAGGATGTCAAAAAAGTCGTGCTGGCTTATTCGGGCGGGCTCGACACCTCGGTCATCCTGAAGTGGCTGCAGGTCGAATATGGCTGCGAGGTTGTCACCTTCACCGCCGATCTGGGGCAGGGAGACGAACTGGAGCCGGTGCGCGGCAAGGCGACGCGCAATGGCGTCAAGGAAATCCATATCGAGGATCTGCGCGAGGAATTCGTCCGGGACTTTGTCTTTCCGATGATGCGCGCCAATGCGCTCTATGAAGGCCAGTACCAGCTCGGCACCTCGATCGCGCGGCCGCTGATCGCCAAGCGCCTCGTCGAGATCGCGCGGGAAACCGGCGCCGACGCCGTCGCCCATGGCGCGACCGGCAAGGGCAATGACCAGGTCCGCTTCGAACTTTCCGCCTACGCCCTCAATCCCGACATCAAGGTGATCGCGCCGTGGCGGGAATGGGATCTGACCTCGCGCACCAAGCTGATCGCATGGGCCGAGGCTCATCAGGTCGAAATCCCCAAGGACAAACGCGGCGAGGCGCCGTTTTCGGTCGACGCCAATCTTCTCCACACCTCGTCGGAAGGAAAAGTCCTTGAAGACCCGGCGGAAATAGCGCCCGACTATGTCTACCAGCGCACCGTCGACCCGGGAGCAGCGCCCGACAAGCCTGAAATCGTCGAGGTCGGCTTCAAGCGCGGCGACGCCGTCTCGGTCAATGGCAAGGCGATGTCGCCGGCGGCGGTGCTGACCGCCTTGAACGAGCTTGGCCGCAAGCACGGCGTCGGCCGCCTCGACTTTGTCGAGAACCGCTTTGTCGGGATGAAATCGCGCGGCGTCTATGAAACGCCGGGCGGCGCCATTTTGCTGGCCGCCCATCGCGGCATTGAGCAGATCACCCTTGACCGCGGCGCCGGGCATCTGAAAGACGAGCTGATGCCGCGCTATGCGGAACTTGTCTATAACGGTTTCTGGTTCGCGCCCGAGCGCGACATGCTGCAGGCGGCGATCGACAAGAGCCAGGAACACGTCGAGGGCGTTGCGACGGTGAAGCTCTACAAGGGTTCGGCCAATGTCATTGCGCGCTCGTCGCCGAAATCGCTTTATTCAATGGCGCATGTGACGTTCGAGGAAGACGCCGTCTATGACCAGAAAGACGCCGAGGGTTTCATCAAGCTCAATGCTCTCAGGCTGAAGCTCCTTGCACGGAGGAATAACCGCTAAAGCGGCGCGCCGCCGACGCGGATGACGACGTCGATCGAGCGGACCGACGCGCCTTTCGGCAGCCGCGGGCGCCCGGTGATCTTCAGCGCATCGGATGAAATATCTTCGAGCCTGCCTTCATCTTCATGGTACAGATGAAAATGCGGCTCGGTCCGCGTGTCGAACCACGTTGCGCCGCCGTCGAGCGTCACCTTGCCGATTAGCCCGGCCCGGCAGAACTCATTAAGCGTATTGTAAAGGCTGGCGAGCGATGGAAGATGCCGCTTGCGCCGCAGCGCCGCCAGCGCTTCTTGCACCGTGACGTGCTTGTGCGCGCCGTCGAACAGAAACTCCGCCAGCGCCAGCCTGATCCGCGTCGGCTGCACGCCCGCCGTCCGGAGTTTTTCCGAAAAGTCGAGACTCATACTCAAGGCCTTTCCACGAGCGGACCAGATTAATGCGCCGCGCGGCGGGTGTCGAGAATGGTTCGCAACTCTGAAAATCGAAAATTGACGAAGATCATAACATTGAACCTGTCTCCGGGGCAGACTTAGAATGGTTCCAAATCGATCCGCATGGAAGAGAAGGCCTTCATGATGCGAACTCTATGCGCCGTCGCCGCCCTGAGCATGCTGGCGACCGTTGGATGCGGCAAGAAAACCAAAGAGGCGAAGGCGCCGCCGCCCGAACCGGTCAGCACGGCTGAAATTGCGCCATCTCCCGGCGGCGCAGCGATTGGCGCCGTCAATCTCGGCCTTCCCGCCGTTCCCGAACTCGCAGAAAACCCGACGACGGCGGAAAAAGTCCGCCTCGGCAACATTCTTTTTAGCGACAAGCGGTTTTCTTCGACCGGCGAAGTTTCATGCGCGACCTGCCACGACCCTGCGAAGGCCTTCACCGACGGTCCCTTGTCGGTCTCCGAAGGGATCAACAAGCTGACCGGCACCCGCAACGCGCCGACGGTCGTCAACGCCGCATTCTTCACCAGTCAGTTCTGGGACGGGCGGCGCCCGTCGCTCGAAGAGCAATCGGGCGATCCATTTCTCAATCCCGTCGAGATGAACCTTCCCTCGCATGATCCGATCGTCAAGATCGTCCGCGAAGACGAAGCCTATCAGGAAATGTTCCGCGAAGCTTTTGGCGTCGCGCCTGACGCGATCGCCATGGACCACGTCAAGAAAGCGATTGCCGCCTTCGAGCGAACCATCATCTCTGGCGATTCTCCTTTCGACCGCTGGCGTTTCGGCGGTGAGGCGGACGCCATCTCCGATCAGGCAAAACGCGGCTTTGAAATCTATATAAATCAGGGACGGTGCGTTTCCTGCCACACCATCACAGATACCGAAGCGCTTTTCACCGACAACAAGTTCCACAATCTCGGCATCGGCTTTTCAAGGATTTCGGGCGACCTCGACAAGGTCGCCGGCGAATTCCTGCGCATCGCCAAAACCGACCAGGCCGCCGACACCGCAATCCTTGGCGACGCCAATATTTCGGAAATCGGCCGCTTCGCCGTCAGCCGCGAATTGCAGGACATCGGCCAGTTCAAGACCTCAACCTTGCGCAATATTGCGGCGACCGCGCCCTATATGCATGACGGCAGCCTCAAGACGCTTCGCGAAGTTGTCGTCTTTTACAACACCAACATTTCTCCGCATGAGGATCAGAGCCAGAAGCCGAACCCGTTCCAGTCCGGCGGCATCAGGCCGCTCAATCTCGACGATGCGCAGATTGACGATCTCGTGGCGTTTCTCGAAACGCTGACCAGTCCCCAATATGAAGACGCCGCGCGCGTCAGCCTCGCCGGGCAGGCGAAAACCGCCGGCAGGAAATAGGAGAGCGAGCATGGTGAAGACCCTATCAAAACGCGCGCTCATCAAAGGCGCAACGGCGCTGGCGGCTGGCGGCGTTCTCGACATGACCTTGATCAAGCTTGCTTTCGGCGCGCCGGGCGGGGCGGGCGATTTTACTTTCGCCTATATTTCGGACGCCCATATCCAGCAGGTCGAAGGCGCAAAATTCGTGCGCAACTGGGATCGCGGTCTTGAGCGCGCCGTCGCAGAGGCGAACCTTCTCAATCCGAAACCGGACTTCGTGATGTTCGGCGGCGATCTCGCCCAGCTCGGCAAGAAGGAAGAAATCGACCATGGGGCCGAGATCATGTCGGCGCTGCGCTATGACAAGGTGCGCTACGTCCTTGGCGAGCACGACTATTATCTCGACCTTGGCGAATACTGGTCGGAGGCGCTGAAAAGCCAGCATTATTACAGCTGGGACCACAAGGGCGTCCATTTCATCACCTTGAATTCGATCATCGTCGACGACGGCTGGACCAACAAATGGTCGACGCCGATGGAGCGGATGATGGTGATGGCGGGGCTCGACGATCCGCGCGGATCGCCATTCATGGTCGGCGAGAAACAGCGCCTCTGGCTCGCCGCCGATCTCGCCAAAGTGCCGAAATCAACACCGATTGTCGTTTTCTCGCATTCGCCGCTGCAGAAGATTTTCAAGAACTGGAATTTCTGGACGGACGACGCCGAAGACGTGCAGGCGCTGCTGAAACCGTTCGACAAGGTGACGGTGATTTACGGGCATGTGCACCAGATCCAGTACAATCAGATCGGCAATATCTCCTTCAATTCGGTGATGGCGACCGCCTGGCCCTGGCCGTATCCCGAAACCTACACGCAGGCGGGGAGTTTCCTTCCCGTGATGACGGTGCCGATGAACCGCGCCGATCCGTTCCATGAACGCGATGCGACGGGCTGGCAATTCATCGACGTCAACACCGGCAATGTCGCGGTCAACTATTCACTGCCGGACAATTCTCCGCGCACCGTCGCTTTTGATCCCAAGCTCGGCCGGCCGCGCGATCTAGAATTCGCCGAGCGTTCAATTCCGCCGCAGATGCATTTCTGACCGGTCCGCTATCACTTCGGAGAAAAAGAGATGAGAAAGTCCGCTGTCGCCGCTCTCGCTTCGCTCGCCGCCATCGCGTCTCCGGCCTTCGCCGATGAATTCACCAAGGCCGATCTCGACCTCTGGCAGAAGGAATACATGGCGGCGGTCGACAAGGGACGGGCGGTCTTCACCGATCCAAAGCTTGGAACCAATGGCGTCGTCTGCGCGCAGTGCCATCCGAACGGATCGAACATCCATCCCGAGACCTATCCGAAATTCCAGAAGCAGATGGGGTCGGTGGTGCCGCTATGGGTGATGATCAACTGGTGCATCAGAAACCCGCTCGAAGGCCAAGAGCTGGCGGCGGACGATCCAAGGATGTTCGAGATTCAGGCCTACATCACGCATGAGCGGCGCGGCGTGAAGCTTGATCCGGGAAAACATTAGAGCAACCTTCGCGCGCTCTGGCGCGCGAAACTTGCTCAAGATCCATGAATTAGGGCGTTTTCTGCGATCAACCGGATTCCACTTGATCGGAAAACGCCCTAGGCGTCGCACCCCTCAAGGTTGTCGCCCGGCGCCGGAAGCGCCGTATTTCCCAAGGCGGCTCCCTTCGGCTATGATCGCTGCGTTGGGGCGTAGTCAGGGTGGGCCTTGGTGATGAAGAGCGTTGAAGCAATTTTTGGCGGCATTCTCGCGCTGGTCGTTCTTGGCGCCGCGATCTTCATGGTCGCTGGCGGCGACTGGCGGCGGGGTGGCGGCCAGTCTTCGGGCGGTGCGGTGATTGCAACGCCGACGGCGGGTTCGCCGGCGATTGTCTCGACCGGCAATGACGTTCTTTGCCAGTGCTTCGATCAGGCCTTCGACCTTGCCGGCAAGAATGTCGACGTCATGTCGTCGCAATACCGAACGGGATTTGAATCCTGCCGGGGCGTTGCGGGCGTCAGGGGCGGCGACGCCTGGACCGCCGGCTGGAATGCGCGGATTTCTTCAAAGCCGTTCCAGGCCAGTTGCGGCGCCTGGCTGCGCAACGGCTAAGGCGTTTCCGATTTCAGCGGACGCGCCAGCAGCGCTGCGATAATCTCATCGAGCCCGCGCGCGCCGGAAACGAGGTCGGCGACGGCGGCGCAGATCGGCATGTCGAC
>JBGSVH010000135.1:0-8680 GCA_041753055.1 Parvularculaceae bacterium | reverse complement strand
GCCCGCGGCGCCCGCGCGAAGAGGGCGAATCGGCCGCCGGCGACGGCGCTGCGCCGGAGCCCGTCGCCGCAGATTGACCGGGCTGTGCTTCTTCGTTGCAAGGCTGTCTGAAACCCGGGAAGCTTGACCGTTATTGAGGGGTTGAGACATGGCCGAATCAGGCGCCGGCGCGCTTTTTGATCTTACCGGCAAAGTCGCCGTCGTCACCGGCGCATCGCGCGGCATTGGCGAGGCAATTGCCCGGCGTCTCGCCGAACACGGGGCCGATGTCGTCGTCTCAAGCCGAAAGATCGACGTCTGCGAGACTGTCGCCGCGACGATCAATGAAGCGGTTGGAAGAAAATCCGCCCGCGCTGCCGCCTGCAACATTACGCGCAAGGAAGACCTGAAATCGCTGGTCGATTTCGCTAACGGCGCCTTTGACAAGATCGACATTCTGGTCTCAAACGCTGCGGTCAATCCTTATTTCGGCTCGGCCGAGGGAATTACCGACGAACAGTTCGACAAGATCATGACCGCGAATGTGAAGGCGACGCACTGGCTGTCGCAGCTGGTTTTGCCGCAGATGAAAGAACGCAAGGACGGCACGATCATTATCGTTTCTTCTATCGGCGCTTTTGTCGGCAGCAATGCGATTGGCGCCTACAATATTTCGAAAGCAGCGGATCTGCAGCTGGCGCGCAATCTTGCGGTTGAATACGGCCCGCTTGGGATTCGCGCCAACTGCATCTGTCCCGGCATTGTCAAAACGCACTTCGCCGAAGCGCTGTGGAAAGACCCGAAAATCGAAACGATGATAACGCGGCAATTGCCTTTGCGGCGACTTGGCGAGCCGGACGATATCGCTGGCGCGGCGGTATTTCTCGCATCACCAGCGGGGCGCTGGATGACCGGCCAGCAAATCATCATTGACGGCGGCGCCATGGTCAGTCTTGGCGCGTTGTAACGAGATTGTGCGAGGCATAACGAATGTTTAAGTGAGTTTGCGGCAGGTCGGGCCTAGATTGACCGCTTTCCGGCGCGATTGCGCCAGCCGGTAACCATAGAGGACTAATCTGATGAAATATGCACTCGCGATCGCCGCTGCGGCGATTTTTGCCGGCTCGGCCGCTTTCGCCGGCGACAAGGGCATGGGCAAAATGGGAATGGAACACGGCATGGACGGCAAGGCGATGGGCGCCAAGGTCGAAGATCATTTCAAACAGGTTGACGCCAACGCCGACGGGCAAATTACCGAACAGGAGCTGGTCGACTTTGTCACCGCCAAGGCCAAAGCGGAATTTGCCTCAATGGCTGGTGACGACGGTGTTGCGACGCTTGAAGAAGTGAAGGCCCATCACCACGCCAAGCGCGACGAAATGATGAAAGAGCATCATCCGATGGACCATGGAAAAATGGACCACAAGAAAATGGACGATGACGCAGACGAGCCGGCCAATTTCTGACAATGGCGGGTCTTGGTTATTTTGAAGGCCCGGCCTCGCGCCGGGCCTTTTGCCGTCCGGGGCCTTGCACCGCCCATTTTGGCTCTTATCTGAAGGAAGACGGCGCCGCCTCCCTGAGGGACGTCTTCTTCCAATGACGCTTGCGACAAGGTCAACAAATGCAATTTGAAAATTACACGGATCGCGCCCGCGGTCTTATCCAGGCCGCACAAGGTATCGCCCTTCGCGACGGCCACCAGCAATTCACACCGGAACATCTGTTGAAGGGTCTTCTTGACGACCCCGAAGGTCTTGCAGCGAACCTCCTGCGCTCGGCTGGCGCACGGCCCGAGGCCGCGCTCGCCGACGCCGAGGCGGCGCTGAAAAAGCTGCCTCAAATCGAAGGCGGTTCGGGCCAGATCTACCTCAGTCCGGCGATTGGCCGCGTCTTCGCGTCCGCCGAGGAACAATCAAAGAAAGCGGGCGATTCTTTTGTCAGCGCCGAGCGCCTTCTGGTTGCATTGGCGATAACGCCGGACGCGGAAACCTCGAAGATTCTGAAAAATTCGGGCGCGACCCCACAATCGATCAACGCCGCCATCAACAATCTGCGCAAAGGCCGCACGGCCGATTCGGCCTCCGCGGAACAAGGTTACGACGCGCTCAAGAAATACGCGCGCAACCTCACCGAAGCGGCGCGGTCAGGCAAGCTCGATCCGGTCATCGGCCGCGATGAAGAAATCCGCCGGGCGATGCAGGTCTTGTCGCGCCGCACGAAAAACAACCCGGTGCTGATTGGTGAGCCCGGCGTCGGCAAGACGGCGATCGCCGAAGGTCTGGCGCTGCGTATTGTCAATGGCGACGTTCCGGAAAGTCTAAAGGACAAGAAACTCCTGGCGCTTGACATGGGGTCGCTGATCGCTGGCGCTAAATATCGCGGTGAATTCGAGGAGCGGCTTAAAGCGGTTCTGTCGGAAGTCACCGCCGCAGAGGGTCAAATCATCCTTTTTATTGACGAAATGCATACGCTCGTCGGCGCCGGAAAATCCGAAGGCGCGATGGACGCCTCGAACCTCTTGAAACCGGCTTTGGCGCGCGGCGAATTGCATTGCATTGGCGCGACAACGCTCGACGAATACAGAAAGCACGTCGAGAAGGACGCCGCGCTCGCCCGCCGTTTCCAGGCGGTATTCATCGAAGAGCCGACGGTTGAAGACACGATTTCAATCCTGCGCGGACTCAAGGAAAAATACGAACTCCACCACGGCGTCAGAATTTCCGACAGCGCGATCGTTGCGGCGGCGACGATGTCGAACCGTTATATTACCGACCGCTTTCTCCCCGACAAGGCGATCGACCTGATCGACGAGGCCGCTTCGCGCCTGCGGATGGAGGTCGATTCAAAACCGGAAGAACTTGACGAGCTGGATCGCCGGATCATTCAGTTGAAGATCGAACGCGAAGCCTTGAAGAAGGAAGATGACGCGGCGTCGCGCGACCGGCTGCAAAAGCTTGAAGACGAGCTCGCCGGTCTCGAAGAAAAATCAGCCTCGTTGACCGCACAGTGGCGCGCCGAGAAGGAAACGCTGGCGAACGCCACTAAGATCAAGGAAGAGCTTGATCAGGCCCGTCAGGCGCTGGCGGACGCTGAACGGCGCGGCGACCTCGCGCGCGCTTCGGAATTGAAATACGGCGTCATTCCCGATCTCGACAAGAAACTTGGCGTCGCGGAAGCGCGTGAAGACAAGGCCTCGCTCGTCGATGAAGTTGTTGATGCGGAAAACATCGCGGGCGTCGTTTCGCGCTGGACCGGGGTTCCGGTCGAAAAGATGCTGGAAGGCGAGCGCGACAAATTATTGCGCATGGAAGATGCGATCGGCAAGCGCGTCATCGGCCAGCGCGAAGCGGTTGAAGCGGTGTCGTCGGCGGTGCGCCGCGCCAGGGCCGGACTTAAGGATCCGAACCGGCCGATCGGTTCTTTCCTGTTCCTCGGGCCGACGGGCGTCGGCAAGACTGAGCTGACAAAGGCGCTCGCGGAATTTCTCTTCGACGATGACACCGCAATCGCGCGCATCGACATGTCGGAGTTCATGGAGAAGCATTCTGTCGCGCGTCTCATCGGCGCGCCGCCGGGCTATGTCGGCTATGAAGAAGGCGGCGCCCTGACCGAAAGCGTTCGGCGGCGACCCTATCAAGTCGTTCTTTTTGACGAAGTTGAAAAGGCGCACCCCGATGTTTTCAATGTACTGCTACAGGTCCTCGATGACGGCCGGTTGACGGACGGGCAGGGCCGCACGGTCGACTTCAAGAATACCCTGATCATCCTGACGTCGAACCTTGGCGCTGAATTTCTCGCCAATCAGCCGGAAGGGCAGGATTCAGAAACGGTGCGGCCACAAGTCATGGAAGCGGTTCGTGGCCGTTTCCGGCCGGAATTCCTGAACCGTCTTGATGAAATGATCCTCTTTCACCGTTTGTCGCGCGCCAATATGGACCAGATCGTCGAGATCCAGATTGCGCGGCTTGGAACGCTTCTCGCCGACCGCAAGATCACCATCGAACTTGACGAAAAAGCCCGCCGCTGGCTGGGGGATGCAGGTTATGACCCGGTCTACGGCGCCCGGCCGCTGAAGCGCGTCATCCAGAAGGCGTTGCAAGACCCGCTCGCCGATCTCATTCTCGCCGGAAAAGTTCACGATGGCGAAAACCTGACGGTCTCGGCGGATGCAACCGGCCTGCTGGTCAACGGCGAAGGTGCGCGCAGTCGTTCAAGTCGCTTTGGCGAAGCGCCGCCAGTTGGCGCGCTGCTGAACTAGGGAGAACAGGCGATGGTGAAAAAGGCAATTGACAACAAGGCGAAGGAAGATGCGCTGAAGGCGCTGATCCGCCAGACCGTCGCGAGCGTTGGCGCGATTGCGCCCGACGATATTCCACACCGGGTCAAGGAACGCCTGAAAGGCCAGTCGACCGGCGATTTGGATATCGACGCCTGTATCCGCGAGGCAATCAGGGCCCAGAACCGGAAATGACCGCGGCGCCACAGGTTTTGCGGCGTCCCGGGCGGTTTATTTGATCCTTCTCAAATCCGTCGCCTATCCTGCTGCTACAGATCGGTTGGGAAGGGCGACGGGATGGGACAGGAAATTGCGTCCGGGGTCTTTGACGAGGCGGCTCGCGCGGAATTCGCCAGCCGCTTGCGAGAAGAAACGAAAATCCTAAAATCCTGGTTCGACGCCAAGGCGTTTGCGCATGATGACGGATTCACGTCTGGCTTGGAGGTCGAGGCCTGGCTGACCGATGAGAATGCGCTTCCGGCGCCGTGCAATGTCGAATTTCTCGCCGCCGTCGACGATCTGCTGGTCGTGCCGGAAATTTCACAATTCAATTTCGAAATCAATACCGCGCCGCAGCGTGTCCGCCCTGGGGTTTTATATGCTGTGGAGCGCGACCTCAATCGTACCTGGACGAAATGCCGGGAGACGGCAAACCGCATTGGCCTTCGTCCCATGCTTATCGGCATTCTCCCGACCGTGCGCGACGAGATGTTGCAGCTTGACTGGATGTCGCCGACGGAGCGGTACAAGGCGCTCAACGAAGAGGTCTTCCGCATGCGGTCGGGCGCGCCGCTTCACATCAGTATCAGCGGCGTAGACGATCTCGACATGCGCTGCGACCATCTGATGATGGAGGCGGCATGCACGTCGATCCAGGTTCATTTGCAGGTCAATCAGGAAGACGCCAAGCGATACTGGAACGCGTCGCAGATTATTGCAGCGCCGATCGTTGCGGCGAGCGCGAATTCGCCGTTTCTCTATGGCAAGTCGCTATGGTGCGAATCGCGAATTCCGACCTTTGAGCAAGCTGTGTCGGTTGCATCCTTTCGCGACCCGGCAGGGCGCCCGTGCGGCCGTGTCACCTTCGGGTCAGGATATCTCCGCGCATGCATGCTCGAACTCTTTCTCGAAAATCACCATGGGTATCCGCCTCTGCTGCCGGCGTTGATGGAAAAGCCGCCTGAAAAGCTTGCGCATTTGAGGTTGCAAAACGGCACAATCTGGCGCTGGAACCGCCCCATTATCGGGTTTGGCGACGATGGGGCGCCGCATTTGCGTATTGAACATCGCGTCATGGCTGCGGGGCCAAGCATTGCGGACATGACGGCGAACATGGCGCTTTATCTCGGCCTTGCATTCGCTTATGCGCGCGCGGATACGCCGCCCGAATCGCAGATTGATTTTGAAACGGCGCGTTTGAATTTTTACGCCGCCGCACGCGACGGCCTTAACAGCCGGCTGATCTGGACCGATGGGCGCGAACATGATGCGCAATCACTGCTGCTTGAACGTCTCCTTGACGAGGCGGCCGCCGGCCTTCGTTGCGCCGGAATTCCCGCCGATGAAATTGACGAAAGGCTTTACGGTGTGATTTATCCGCGCCTCGTCAGCGGCCGCACCGGCGCACAGTGGCAACGCAGCTTCGTCAATGTTCACGGCGCGGATTTTCAGGCGCTGACGAAGCGCTATGCGGAATTGCAGGAATCCGGCGCGCCGGTTCACGAGTGGACGGTCTGAGGCGATGCGACTTTCACTCTTTGATGATGCGCCTTGTGGTCTTGAAAACGTCGCCGCCGACGATATTGGCGCGTTGCTGGATGGTCCGACGCTGATCGCTTTGAAGGGCGCCCGGCCGCAGCCGCTGTTCATTTCAACGTTGCTTCATGGCAATGAAACAACAAGCTGGCATGTTGTGCGTGAGATCATCAGAAGGGCGAGAAGGGCGGTGCTCGATCGCTCTGTTCTGCTCTTTGTCGGCAATATTCCGGCGGCGACCGCAAATCGTCGCTATCTTCCCGGTCAGCCGGACTACAACCGGATCTGGTCTGGCGGCGATCGTCCCGAACACGCGCTCGCCGCGGAAGTGCTTGCGGTCGTTCAAGCGGCGGCGCCGTTCGCCGTAATCGACATTCATAACAATACCGGCCGTAACCCGCTCTACAGTTGCGTCAGCCGCATCGAGCCGCCGCATCTGCATCTTGCCTCGCTCTTTTCGTCGGTTGCGGTCTATTACACCAATCCCGGCTCGGCGCTGTCAGTCGCCTGCGCGCCGCTTGCGCCGTCGATTGCGATCGAATGCGGAATGCCGGGCGACGCCGCAGGCGTTGAAAGCGCGACAAGGCTTGTCTTTGAGGCGATGCGGGTTGAAAACTGGTGCGCCGATTTTGGCGTCGCGCACCACCTCCAGCTTTACCACACGCTTGGCCGCATCATCCTCGAAGACGGGGTCAGTTTCAGTTTTGACAATTCGCCCGCCGACGTAATGCTTCCGTCAGCCTTTGAGGACTGGAATTTTCGCAGCGCTGAAATCGGCGGCGTCTGGGCGCGCTCGCCGCGGCGATCGTCGCCGCTGAGAGTTATTGATGAAACCGGCGCTGACATTACCGGACGGTTCTTCTCGCATCAAAACGGCGAAACCAGGCTGATCACCGCCGCGACCCCGGCGATGCTGTCGACGAATGCGGAGAATGCGCGTCTTGACTGTCTCGGCTATCTGATGGAGCCGATTTCTTTCGGCGGCTCACCGGGGTAGGGGCGTAATATCAATGCCGGTTAAAGCGACGGATCGGCCTTGTTGTCGTGCGCGACAAGAGGCGCCGCCGCTTCCGCATGCGGCGTTCGCATTGCGTCAATCCGGTCGCGCGCCTCACGGAAGCGCGCCAGCTCGTTGCCGCCGAGATTGACGCCAGTTGCGATTTTCAGGCTTTGCGGATTGACCGGCTTGTCCTTCAGATGAACTTCATAATGGAGATGCGGGCCGGTGGAGCGGCCGGTTGTGCCGACATAGCCGATGACGTCGCCCTGCCTGACGCGCGCGCCGGTTCTGACGCCTTTCTTGATTGAATTCATATGGGCGTAAGCGGTCTTGTAGCCCTGCGCGTGGCGGATGCGGACATAATTGCCGAAACTGCCATAGGGCCCTGCACGTTCGACGACGCCGTCGCCGGCGGCCATGATCGGCGTGCCGCGCGAGGCGGCGAAATCAACACCCTTGTGGGCTTTTTGATAACCGAGAATTGGGTGCTTGCGCGTGCCAAAACCCGAAGACAGGCGCGCGCCATCGATCGGTGTCTTCATTAAAAGACGCCGCGCGCTCTCTCCCGACGCGTCGAAATAGTCCGGCATTCCGGCGCCGTCCGCGCTTGCAAAACGGTAATAGCCCTTTTCTTTTTGACGGCCGCGCCATTTGAGGCGGCCATAGAGAATATCGCCGCCGCCGACCATTTTGCCGGAATCGTCGAAATGCACTTCGAAGAGCGCTTCAAATTCGTCGCCGCCGAAAATCTCGCGCTGGAAGTCGACATCATAGGCGAACATTTGCGCGAGGTCCGCAATGACTTCGTCCGGCGCGCCCTGATGTTTGGCTGAAAGATACAGGCTGCCGTCGATGCGGCCCTCGATCGCTGCGACGCGCGTTGTCAGCGGCGTCGCGATTTCCTTGGCGACGAACCCGCCGGACGTACGCTCCAAAACAATTCGGTTTTCAGGATCGGCGCGAAAATCGAGGCTGAGAAGATAGGCTGGCGGCGGTTCCTTGTATGAGAGCGACTGAAAGAGCGTCTGATTGGGTTCAGCGATCCGCATCACGAAGGACTGGCCGGGCCGCAGTCGTCGCATATTGTAAAGCGTGCCGAATTCATACGCTGCCTGATTGCGGTCTTCTGCGCGAACGCCGGCGCGCCGGAGCGCATCAACAAAAGTCTCGCCCTTAACCAGCGTAATCCGGGTCTGTTGCGGCTGCTCTGCGATGTCGCCGTCAATGCCGCGGATCGCCAATGCGGATTTTACAGCAGCGGGATCAAGATCGCTCTCGAAAAAAAACGGTGGTGGGCGAACTGCATCATCGGCGAGCCAGCTCGCGGCGAGTGACAGGACCGTTGCTGAGGGCGCCAGCGCTGATGCTTCATCGCCTGATCCGGGCTTGAGGCGGGGCGGCACGGAAGCGTCAGCGGTATGCAGGGACGCGCGCGCCGGGTTGATGCGCGGCGGTCCGCCAAATTTTCCGAAATCATCCGCTTCTTCGGTTTCGGGCGCTGGCGCGGCCGCCAGCCCGTCGGGAGCGCTGATTGCGGCTTGCGGCTCAGCAGGAGGTTTGACGTGTCCGGTGTCGCCGATGATCTCCGCGGTAATCAACGGCGGCGGCGCAGTCGGCCGGCTCATCGCGAAGGCAAGAAAGGCGGCTCCGCCGGCCAGGACTGCGAG
>JBGSVH010000134.1:0-3669 GCA_041753055.1 Parvularculaceae bacterium | reverse complement strand
AGCGCGGCTACGGTGACGCCGTCTTCGGCGCGGAACGGGCCGACCGCGGTGCGGCGCAGCTCCGAAACATGCCCCTGCGTCCCCAGCACCTGCGCCATGTCGCGCACGAGCGCGCGTACATAGGCGCCCTTGCCGGTCACCGCTTCGAAAACGGCATGATCCGTATCCGGAATATCAATCAACCGGAAATCGTGAATGTCGATCGGCCGGGCCTCAAGCACGACCGTCGCGCCTTCGCGGGCGAGATCATAGGCGCGCTCGCCGCCGACCTTGACAGCCGAGAATTGCGGCGGCGCCTGCTCGATGGTTCCGGTGAACTGCGGCAAAACGCGTTCGATCTCCTCGCGCGTCGGGCGCTTGTCGGCGCGCGCGATGACGGCGCCTTCGCGATCGTCCGTCGTTGTCGCCTCGCCCCATTTTGCGGTGAAGCGATAGCGCTTGGCCCAATCCATCACGTAAGGGACGGTCTTCGTCGCCTCGCCGAAGGCGATCGGCAAGACGCCTGTCGCCAGCGGATCGAGCGTTCCCGCGTGCCCCGCCTTTTGCGCCTGCAACAGCCATTTCAGTTTCGAGACCGCCTCGGTCGAGCCGAAATCATAAGGCTTGTCGAGGATGATCCAGCCGTTGACCGGCCGGCCCTTTTTGCGCCGCTTGCTCATTTTCGCCTTGCGAGTTTCATTGAACTTCGCGCGGATCGGACGCGCTGGAAGCCGTTGGGCGCGGCATTAGGCCGGCGCGCCGAAAGCGTCAACCCTTAGTCGTGCGCTTTCAGATCGCGCGCCACTTTTGGCGAGGCCAGCAATTCGTCGATCCGCCGGGCTTCGGCAAAACTGTCGTCGGCGCGAAAGACGAGGGCCGGGGTGAATTTCATCTCGATCCGTTGACCGAGCAGGTGACGCAGATGCGGCGCCGCGTGGTTCAGCGCCTTGACGATTTCGGGATGCTGTTCGGCGTCGATCGAGGCGCCCAAAGGCGCGCAGAATACCGTAGCCTGTTTCAGGTCGGGCGTCATCCGGACTTCGGTGAGGGTGATCTGCAGGCCGGCAAGCGCCGGGTCGCGCAAATCCTCGCGCAGGAAAATCTCGACCAGCGCATGGCGGATGAGCTCGCCGGCGCGGAGCTGGCGCTGGGACGGCCCTTTTGGATGGGAAAAGCGGCTTTTCATAAGTGAAGCTTAGGCCTTTGGCCGACTAGCGCGCAACGCGCTATGTTCGCCATGGTCTTGGATCGGTGCGGATAATGCCGAGGATGACGCTGTCGCGGACGCCGATATGGGTTTCCCAATTGCCGCGCAACACGCCTTCGCGGCGGAACCCGAGTTTTTCGAAAGTCCGGATTGATGCGGGATTATCGGGATCAGCGTCGGCGAAAACGCGCCGCGCGCCGCGCCTGTCAAAGGCTTCGTCGATGACGATGGCGAGCGCTCTTGCGGCGAGATTTTTGCCGCGCGCCGCCGGCGCGATCATGCACGCCGCCTCCCAGATGTCGCGCCCGCGCGGGATCAGCGCAATGCGCCCGAGCGCCGGGCCGTCTTTGCTTTCGCAAACCGCCCAAGAGGAATCCTCAAGACCCGCCGTCCATTTCTTGAGGTTCTCGATCGTCTCCCCGACCGTCTTGTAAGTGGGTCCGGTCATGTAGCGGCAGCTCTCCTCGTCGCCGAAGATCGCATGCAAGGCTTCGCCGTCGCGGTCGGGGTCAAGGGGACGGAGGATTGGCGGCGAAAGGCTCATAAAATCCTCATTAAGCAAGGCGCCGCTCAACAAGCGAGCGGCGCCCACAGGCTCGCATTGGTCAGGCGATTACAGCGACCTCTGAATCGTCTCCACCGAGAAGCACTCGATGACGTCGCCCTTCTTGAGGTCGTCGTATTTCGCAAAGCTCATACCGCATTCCTGACCGACGGGGACTTCCTGGACGTCGTCCTTGAAGCGCTTCAGTTGCGACAGCTCGCCTTCGTGGATGACGGTGCCGTCTCTGATGAGGCGGACTCTTGCGCCGCGGCGCACGAGGCCCTCGGTGACGCGGCAGCCGGCGACCTTGGTCGACTTGCCGATGGTGAAAACCTCGAGGATTTCGGCGTTGCCGAGGAAGGTCTCGCGGATTTCCGGCGCCAGCATGCCGGAGAGGACGCCTTTGATGTCGTCGATCAGATTGTAGATGATCGAATAATAGCGGATCTCGACGCCCGAGCGTTCGGCTTCATTGCGCGCTTGCGCATTGGCTCTGACGTTAAAGCCGATGACCGGCGCGCCGGAGGCGCCGGCGAGAATGACGTCCGATTCCGAAATCGCCCCGACGCCGGTGTGAAGAACACGTACGCGTACTTCTTCGGCCGAGAGTTTTTCAAGGCTTGAAACGATCGCTTCAACTGAGCCCTGAACGTCGCCCTTGATGACCAGCGGCAGTTCCTTGATCTCGGCGTCCTGCAATTGCGCCATCATCTGTTCAAGCGAGGTGCCGGAGGTTTTCGCCGAGGCTTTTTCGCGGCGTTTTCTGGCGCGGAAGTCGGCGATTTCGCGGGCGCGCGCTTCCGACTCGACGACGGCGAACTGGTCGCCGGGTTCGGGCGCACCGTTAAGGCCGAGCATTTCGACCGGCATCGCGGGGCCGGCTTCGGCAATCGTCTCGCCCTTGTCGTTGTTGAGAAGCCTGACGCGCCCCCACTCGGCGCCGACGACGACGATATCGCCGCGCTTCAAGGTGCCGCGTTCGACGAGCAGGGTCGCAACCGGACCGCGGCCCTTGTCGAGGCGCGATTCAACCACTGAGCCTTCGGCCGAGCGCGTCGGATTGGCCTTGAGGTCAAGCACTTCCGCCTGCAGGAGGATTGCGTCGAGAAGCCCGTCGAGATTGATCTTCTTAAGCGCCGAGACTTCGACGTCCTGCACTTCGCCGCCAAGGCTCTCGACCTGGATCTCGTGCTGGAGAAGATCGGTCCTGACTTTCTGGCTGTTGGCCGCCGGCTTGTCGATCTTGTTGATGGCGACAATGATCGGAACGCCCGCGGCTTTGGCGTGATTAATCGCCTCGACTGTTTGCGGCATGATCGAATCGTCCGCCGCCACAACGAGAATTACGATGTCGGTCACTTTCGCGCCGCGCGCGCGCATCTGCGTGAAGGCGGCGTGGCCCGGCGTGTCGAGGAAGGTGATCTTGCGGCCGTCTTTCACCGTCACCTGATAGGCGCCGATATGCTGGGTGATGCCGCCGGCTTCGCCGGAAACGACATTGGTTTCGCGCAAGGCGTCGAGAAGCGACGTTTTGCCGTGGTCGACATGGCCCATGATGGTGACGACCGGCGGGCGCGGTTCGAGCGCGCCCTCATCGTCGGCGGCGCCAAGAAGTCCCACTTCGACATCGGCTTCGGCGACGCGCTTGGGCGTATGGCCGAGGTCGGTGACAATCAGTTCCGCGGTGTCGGCGTCGAGCGTTGTGTTCGCCGTCACCATCTGGCCCTGTTTCATCAGCTCACGAATCAAATCGACGGCGCGCATCGCCATCCGCTGCGCGAGGTCCTGAACGGAAATGGTTTCCGGGATGACGACTTCGCGGACAATTGCCGCCGCGCCGCCGCCGCGCTGCTGGCGCGCCAGTTTTTCGCGTTCGCGGGCGCGCTTGACGATGATGACCGCCAGCGGTCTCTCGCATCAGTGAAGCGCGCGCGCGAGC
>JBGSVH010000133.1:0-10290 GCA_041753055.1 Parvularculaceae bacterium | reverse complement strand
GCGCTCCGCCACGCGCTGGCGCGGCGCGGCGGCAAGGCGTTCGGCGTTTGCAAGACCTGCCGCCATTTTCGCAAAGGCGCCAGAGCGCATCACTGCGCGTTGCTCGACGAACCGCTCACCATGCAGGAGACGCAAGCGATCTGCGTTGAAATGGAAGCCGATTGACGCAACGGCGGCAAGTCTGCAAGTCTTGGCGTCTGGCGAAAATGCAGGGATTGCTTGTTGATGTTTTTGTTGCGCCCTGTCGTCGCCTTCTGCGCCGCCGCGTTTTGCGCCGCCGCCTTCATCCTTTCCCCCGCCGCCGCCGAAGATGCGCCCATTCAACTGACGCCCGTAGCGATGTCGCCGGGCGAGGAAGATTTCCGGAACCGCGAATTCGAAAAATCGCTCGACGCGGCTTTTGCGACCGGCGATTTTGTCGGGCTCTCCGTCGCCATCGTCAAAGGCGGCCGGACGCGGTTTTTGAAAACCTGGGGCGTCGTTGAAGTTGGCGGCGCGGCGGTGACGCCGGATACGGTTTTTCGCATCGGCTCCCTGTCAAAGGGTTTTGCGTCGAGCCTTGCGGGCCTCGCCATGGTCGAAGGGCGCCTCTCACCGGAAGATCCGGTGACGCGGTTTGCGCCGGGGCTGAAGCTTGCCGGCGGCGCCGAAAAATCGCTGCAACTCGGTCATATCCTGAGCCACCAGACCGGCCTGCCGCCGAACGCCTATGACAATCTTCTCGAAGCGAATGTGCCGGTCGCCGAGATCTATCCCAAATACCGGGATGTCAAACTGATCTGCCCGGTCGGCAAATGTTATTCCTATCAGAATATCGCCTATGACATTATCGGCTCGGCGATTTCATCCGTATCCGGAATGCCATACGCCGAGGCGGCTCAAACGCGCCTGTTTGCGCCGCTCGGCATGAAAACCGCGTCGGCTGACGAGGCTGGCCTTGTCTCGACTGGCGACTGGGCGCGGCCGCATACGCGCAAGCGCCTGTCGAAAACGCAGGAACTTTACGAGCCGTGGCGGACGATCGCGGTCAAGCCCGCTTATTACCGGATCCCGGCGGCGGGCGGCGTCAACGCCTCGATCCTCGACATGACGCAATGGCTGAAAGCGCAGATGGGCGCCGCGCCGGATGTGCTGCCGCCCGCCGTTCTCGATCTCATTCATGCGCCGCGCATCATCTCGCCGGCCGAAAACGCGCGCATCAGGCGCGTCTCGCCGCGCTTTCACGCCGCCCAATATGCGTTTGGCTGGCGGCTCTATAATTATGGCGGCGCGCCGGTGATCGCGCATGCCGGAACCGTCGATGGCTACGCCGCGCAGATCGCCTGGCTCCCGGAGGAGGACGCCGGCATTGTCATCCTGTCGAATGCGCGCTCGAAGCGGCTGTGGCGCATCCTGCCGACCTTCCTCGATCTTGAGCTTCAATTGCCGCGCGAAGACTGGCTGGCGCTCAATGGCGATGCCAACGCCGGAAGCGAATAGGCAATCCCCTACCGGATCCAGCACAGCTGTTCGGTTGTCGCCAGTAAATTTCCGCCAGCGCTCCACAGCCGCGCGTTCGAGCCGGCGGTCGAGGCCTCGATCCGTGTACCGATCATGTCGCAGAGGATCCATTCGGCGCCGACGGCGGCGATCTCCTCAGCGGTTGCGTGAAAATAAACCGACATGGTGATTGTCGACGACGCGCGCGGCCCCGCACTGATTGCAAAGACGCGCGGCCAGCCGAGATCGGCGAGAAAGGCGAGTCCGATCGCATCGATCTTTCGGCCGGAATTCTCGCGCTGCCAGCCGAGCGAACGGGTTGTTTTCTGGTTGAACGGATTGGCGCCGAGTGCATAGCGGATTTCCATCTGCTCGCCGAACGGCCCTGGCGGATGAAAGACGGGTAGCTGATCGGGCAGCGGCGCCTCGGGCATCGCGATTTCGGTGAAGCTGTCGCTGTCACGGCGATTGGTCATGATGATGGTCGCCGTGGCGGCGGGCTCGCTTTCTCCGTCAAGCGTCAGATTTGTCCGCCAATGCGCAATCGAACGTCCGCCGCCGATGCGCTCGGCGCGCAAGGACAACACTGTGCCCGGCGGCACCCGTTTGATGAAACTGACGGCCAGCGCCGATGGCGCGCCCTCCGCCTGCGGATGATTGACGGCCGCCTTCAACAGCAGCGCCGCCGTCCAGCCGCCGAACATGCCGGTATTGGCCTCGTAGGCAGGGTCCGCCCGCCCGCGCCAGACGCCTTCTTGCAAAGGGTCGAGCGCGAGCGAGGCGTCGAGCGCCTTCATCAGAAACTGACGCGGATATCGCCGCCCCAGAAACGCGGCGCCGTCAGTGAGGCGAACGGCGTTCCAAGGGTTGCGGCGGTAATGTTGTTGACGCCGTCGACATAGCGATTGTCGAAGACATTGTTGGCGAAGAGACCAAGCTCGAGGTTCTCGCCCGGCGCGACCCAGCGCAGGCGAAGGTCAGTGCGATAATGCGCCTCGCCAAGCGAAAAGGCGCCGAGGCTGCCGCCGCAGGTTCCTTGCCCCAGCGATTCGATATTGGGACGGCAGCCGCCGGTATAGGCCTGCGCAATCTGGAATTCGACGCGCCCGCCCAGATCGATTTCCTGCGAGATCCGCGCGCCGAAGGCGAGGTCCCATTTCGGCGTGCCGGTCGGTTCGCCGGACAGATCCTGGCCCGATCCGTTGATGCGGTTTTTGTAGGTCGCATCGATATATTGCGCATTGGCGAAGAACGTCGCCGGCCCGTCACCCGGCGTCCACAGCGCCTGAACATCGGCGCCCCACGCTTCTTCGTCGCTGGTGTCGGTCACATATTGCGGCACCAGCGATCCCATCGGCGTTGTCAGCCGGATCGACTGGCGGTTCTTGTAAACATAGCGGAAGAGCGACGCGTTGAAGGTGAGCCCGCTGTCCGGGAAGGAGCTTTTCAGCCCCATCTCAAAATTGTCGACATCTTCATTGGTGAAGCGCGACGCCGGCTGCACCGAATTGAAGCCGCCCGCCTAGTAGCCTTGCGCATAGTGGAAGAAGACCAGCACGTTGTCCGTAAGCTGGTAATCGATGACGCCGCGCGGCGAGACATCGGAAAAGCTGTCGTCAAGGACGCAAGTGACGCCTTCGGCGACGACGACGCCATTGTCGCAAGGTATGCCGCCAAATCCCGCCATGTCAAAAACGAGATCGAACTGAAACCCGGCAAGAAGCGCCCCGCCGGCGCCGATGGCGCCGTCGACGATAGCGAGGTTTGCATCGAGTTCGGGCGCTTCGCGCGGGCCGTTGAGCCACGAGAAACTCTTCTTGTCCCTGGTGTAGCGCAGGCCGAAAGTGAGATTAAGCCGGTCGGTCGCATGCCAGATGACATCGCCGAACGCTGCGTAGGCCTTGTAGTCGCCGCGATTGAAAATCGCCTCGCGCCAGCCGAGGCCGAGCACGGTTGTCGGGATCATGAACGGCTGGATATAGCCGAATTCGACATCGGTGAACGGCGTGCCGAAGCCGACATTGCCGAGCGTCGTGTTGATCGACGACGTCGTTGCAAACGTGTCGCTGATCTGGTTGGCGTTCTCGTCGAAATAGCTGGCGCCGACCAGCCAGTCGAACATGTCACTGGCGCCGGAGACGCGCAGCTCTTGATAGAAACTGTTGTTGTCTTCGCGATTGTTGGTGTCGAAATAAAGATCGGGGCGATTGGTCCCGTCTTCGTCCTCGCGGTTCTCGGTCTTGAATTCGCGATAGGACGAAATCGAATTGAAGCGGACGGCGCCGAAATCATGCTGGATGCGCAGCGTGTATTCATCGAGATTGCGCGTTTCGTGATTGTCGATGACGTCATTGAGAAGCGGCGCCGTAAACGGACTGATATAGGCCGAAGGCGGCGGATCGGCGGGCGGCTGACCCGGAAACGCCGGGATGGCGACGATGCCGATGGCGGGCCGCGCGTCCTGGTCGACATCGTCATGCGTCCAGGCGGCGATGACTTCGGTCGCCTCGCCTGGCGTCCACATCAGCTGCGCGCGCGCCGCCCAGTTGCGTTCGCGGGAAAGATCCTCGCCGCTCGCTGCGTCCTTGAACAATCCGTGGCGGTAATTGCTCAGCCCATTGACGCGGATCGCGAGGCTGTCGCCGAGCGGCACGTTGAGCAATCCCTCGGTGCGCCATTTGCCGTAATTGCCGCCGCGCCCATAGAGCGAGGCCTCGAATTCCTGCGACGGTTTCTTGGTGACGACCGATACCGCGCCCGCCGCCGCGTTGCGGCCGAACAGCGTTCCTTGCGGCCCTTTCAGCACTTCGACGCGCTCGATGTCGTTGAACTCAAGCACGGCGGCGCCGGACCGCCCAGAATAGACGCCGTCAATATAAACGCCGACCGCGGGGTCGGTGCCAACGCCGAAATCGTCGGTCTGAACGCCTCTGATCGAATAGCGCGGCTGCGTCGGGCTTCCGGCCGAAACGTTGAGGCCCGGAATGAAGGCGGCAATGTCGGCAATATTGTCAGCGGCGAGGTCGCGGATCTGCTGGTCGTCGACGACCTGTACCGCGATCGGCACTTCCTGAAGGGATTGTTCGCGCAGCTGCGCGGTGACGACGATTTCGTCGGTCTGCGCCAGCGCCGGCGTCACGAGCGCCGGTCCGGCGATGGCGGCAAGACTCGCGAACAGCTTCAAACGCGCCTTGTAATGGCGCCGTGTCGCCGAATGGATTGCTCGATTTTTCATCAGTCCCTCCCGTTACAGCGATGATGGCGTCCTGCCGTCAGCCCGGCCAGACCCGCCGATCGCGTCAGGGTCAATCCTACAGTGGAATTTGAAGACCCGAAATCGGAATTGACAGCGCCGCGCGGCTGTCGCCCTTGCCGGACGGATCAGGGTCCCCTGCAATCCGCCTTGGCATAGGCGGCCTTGAGCGCCGTCGCCGTCTCGGCGGACAGGGCCCGTGACCAGCCGAGATGATAGACGCGCCCGTCCTTGGGCGCGCGGTTGATGTAGCTCCACTTGACTTCGCCCTTCGGCGTCATCGCGAGCAGGCGCCCGTAATCATGCTCCTCGACCATCACCGATCCGTCCTTCAAAAAGCGGAACAGGCCGTTGGTTTCCGTGCGGACTTTGTTGGTTTCAAACGCCTGCCTGTAGGGCGCGCGCGTCGTTCCGGCGGCGAAATCATAGATGACGATGTCATTCCAGCCGATGGTGCGCTCGCCAGATGCGGTCGCAGCCGTATTGTTGTCGAAGACCGCAATTTCGTGATCGCTGATGATGTCGACATCGTGCTGCATCAGCCACGGACCCTGCTTGCGCCAGACAATTTCATTGGTTGATGGGCGATAAAGCGCGAGCATCGACGCATTGCGCAGGCTGATGAACAAATCGCCTTTCTTCCAGTAAGGGCCGTCTGCGACGACCGGCTGGACGTCGTTCAGATGGATCGGATCCGCGTCGTAAGTCTCATGCGAATAGATGACATGATCCAGCCCGGCGTCGATCAGTATTTGCGACACTGATTTATGAAACAACAGCTCGCCATCCGGCGAAAATTGCGCAATGGCGTCATCGTCGAAACTCTCGTCGACGAAGGGAATCGTCGGCGGATGAAGTGTTTCAACCGTCCAGAAATTTCCGTCGGCATCGCGCTCAATGCTGTGGTGAAATTCGCCATCCAGCGTCCAGATGATCTGTGAGCAGGCGTCAATCCGGACCAGCGGCGAATCCATGCCGTGAAAGATCAGCGATCCGTCCGGCAAGGCGTATGGATGGTGTTCCATATACCGCCGCATTCCGAAGTCCCGATCAAGATTGACGATAGTGGCCGGCAGCGACGAAAGCGCATTGATCGCATTGACGTCGGGACGATAGGAATGAATGACGCCGCCGCTGTCGAGGTCAAGAATTTCGACAACGCCGCGTTTCTCGTCGCCGGCATACCGCGACAGCACGATCGCGGCGCCTGTTGTCCTCGCGCCTGGAGCCTTGGACAAGCCGCTCTGGCCCTTGAACCGCTGGCCGCGCGCCAGCCGCGGGTTGTAGCGGTTGATCGTGTCCGTGATGACGCGCCGCGCGACCCGAGGTGCGTCAGCAACATTGTATACGGCGCGCTCAAGCGCATTGGCGTCCGCTTCCGCGCCCTTGAGCGCGACGACGCCAAAGAGCGCCACCGCACAAATGCAAATGAGTATCAGGAGCAGCGCCTGCCAGAGCCGAAAGCGAACAACGTGTTCGCCCATCAGCGCCGCTTCAAGACGCGCATCTAACGAGGCGGGCTCGGGAGTTTTTTCATTCTGCGCCATCGGGACCAGTCAAACCTACTCGTAAACAGTCAGTAATGACGGCAGCTGTAACGCCATTATCGGGCAAACGCTACGCCGCCCGGCGTGATTGTCCGCATATTGAACGTAATCCCGTTAACCGGATATCTCCGCCTATTCGGCGGCGACCGCAATGGGGTCTGTGGCGTTGCTGGCGACGCCGGCCGCTTTGGAAAATGTCATCACGCCATCATCGATCCTGCCGTAGCGCAGGATGGCGATGTCGCGGAAATAGCTTTGTGGATTGCGCCACGGGTCCTTGTCGCCCTGTTTGGGCAAACGCTCGGCGGCGCGCAAAATATAGCCGCTGTTGAGGTTGAGGAACGGCTCGCGCTTCAACCCGGGATCGCGATTGGCCGGCGTTGCGATGTCATAGCCGTTCTTGTCCATGTAATTGATCAGCCGGCAGACATAGTGGGAGATCAAATCGGCGCGCAGCGTCCACGACGAATTGGTATAGCCGAAGACAAACGCGATGTTCGGCATGCCGGAACAGGCAAGGCCGCGATAGGCGAAGGTCTCGCCGAGGTTGATCTTGCGCCCGTCAACGCTTGCGCTGGCGCCGCCCATCGCTTCCAGCGTCAGCCCGGTTGCGGTGATGATGATATCGGCGTTGAGGGTCTTGCCGGATTTGAGGCGGATGCCGTCTTCGGTGAAGGTTTCGATCTCGTCGGTTTCAACCGAGGCCTTGCCCTTGCTGATCGCTTCGAAGAGGTCGCCATCCGGCACCACGCATAGCCGCTGGTCCCACGGGTTGTAGCGCGGGTGAAAGTGTTTCTCGACGTCGTAGCCGGCCGGCAATTGCTCGCGCACAAGATCGAGCAGGCGTTCGCCGGTCTTTTCCGGCCGCGCCCGGATCAACTTGTACATGATCTGCTGGAAGACGATGCGGTACCAGCGCACGATGCGGAAGGCGAGGCTCTTCGGCATGATCTTCGACAGGCCGGCGGCAAGATTGCTGCGTTCGGGGAGGTTGAAAAACCAGCTCGGGCTCCGCTGCAGCATGGTGATGTGTTTTGCCTTGTCCGCCATCGACGGGATCAGCGTCACCGCCGTCGCGCCGGAGCCGATGACGACGATCTCCTTGCCGGCGTAATTGAAATTTTCCGGCCAGTGCTGCGGGTGGATGATCTCGCCCTTGAATTTGCCGGCGCCCGGAAATTCCGGCGTATAGCCCTCGGCGTAGCGATAATACCCGGAACACATCCACAGGAAATTGCACGAGACTTCCGTTTCGCCCGCCGGCGTCGCCGCCGTCACCGTCCAGCGCGCCGTCGTTGAGTCAAAGGCGATGTCGGTGACCTGCGTAGAAAAGCGGATATGGCGGTCGATCCCGTATTCTTTCGCTGTCGCCGTCACATAGGATTTGATCGACGGCCCGTCGGCGATCACTTTCGCCTCGCGCCACGGATGGAAGCCATAGCCAAGCGTGAACATGTCGCTGTCGGATCTGATGCCCGGATAGCGGAAGAGGTCCCAGGTCCCGCCAATCGTCGCCCGCGCCTCAAGGATGGCGAAGGTCTTTCCGGGACACAACTTCTGAAGGTGATGCGCCGCGCCGATGCCGGAAATACCTGCGCCGACAATGATGACGTCGAAATGGTCCATCGAAATGCTCCGTTTGCGGGCAATCAATACCGATCTTGAGTAAACTATATAGTTTACCTGATGTTGGGTCGGCAAGGAGTATTGGACTCCCGCCGCCATGAAAAGTGACCCCGGCGGATTGATCAAGGTCAAGTTTGCTCGCCGCGCCCGGCGCACATTACAAAGCACATTACAAACACGTTTGCACCGGCGACCGTCAGGCGATCGGTCGTCCGAAAAGGGATTCGCCATGGCAGCAGCAGCCAACAGGATTTTCGTCTGGGACTTGCCGACGCGCATATTTCACTGGGCGCTTTTGGCGCTGGTTCTTGTTTCATGGTTCACGGGCGAGGAGGAATCACGGGCGGCGCTCCACCGCCTGTCAGGTGAAACGATCGCGGGGCTCATCGTCTTTCGCGCTCTTTGGGGCGTTGTCGGCGGCGAATATGCGCGCTTTTCGTCCTTTCTAGCAGGTCCAAAAGAGATCGCCGCACATATCGGCGACATCAGCGCCAAGGCGCCGAAGCGCTGGCTCGGCCACAATCCGCTCGGCGGCGTCGCGGTGATGCTGATGCTGGCGACGATTGCGGCGATCGTTTTCACCGGCCTTTTCAATGACGGCGAACACAATGCGGGACCTTTCGCCGGCGCGCTCGGCGACATCGGCGAAATCCACGAATTGCTGTTCCGCGTGTTGCAGGGGCTGGTCGTCATCCATGTCGCCGGCGTCGCCTTCGAGACCTTGAAGACGAAGGACGCGCTGGTTCCGGCAATGATCACCGGTTACAAATCGCGTCGCGCCGATGAGGGGGCGAATGACGCGCGCCGCGCATCGCCGGCGGCAATGTTCGCAGCGCTCGCGCTCGGCGCGGGGACGACTGCCTTGCTCGCAAGCCTTCCCGTTCCAGAGCCGACCGGCGAGCATGAACACGGCGAACAAGACGACGACTGACTGGGTAGTCTGCCCTTTCCTCAAAGGCTGAAAACGGGCACAAGCGGCCGTATGGCCGACCCGTTCTGGGAAACAACACCGCTGACGAAAATGACCGACGCGGAGTGGGAGAGCCTCTGCGACGGCTGCGGGCGGTGCTGTCTTGTCTTGCTCGATGAAGAAGACAGCGGGCGGCTTTACCAGACCAATGTCGCCTGCAAGCTGTTCGACGTGAAAAAGCGGCGATGCACCGATTACGCCAATCGCACCAAAAAAGTGAAGGACTGCGTACAGCTGACGCCCGGCAATGCCGGCGCGCTCGACTGGATGCCGGAGTCTTGCGCCTATCGGCGCCTCGCGCGCGGCGAGGGGCTTCCCGACTGGCATCCGCTCCTGACGGGAACCAGGAAAAGCGTCGAAGACGCCGGCGTCGCGGTGATGAACGCCGTCAGCGAAGTGAAGGTCGATCCGGAAGACATCTGGGACTATGTCGTCTCGGTCAGGCCTAAGCCGCGGGCGAAAAAGGCGAGGCCGCATCGTCGCTTGGCGCAGCGGGTTAGCGGGAAAACGCGATGACGCTTGAGAGCATCTATTATGTCGGACAGACGGTCGCGGTGGTGGTCCTTGTCGTCTCGATACTTTTTGCGGCGTACCAGATCCGCATCAACACGAAGGCGGTCCGCGCCGCATCGCTCCACGCCGTCGATATGAGCTGGGCGGAGAATTCGCTGGAAAACGCCAAGGACAGGGAAATGGCGCACTGCTGGCGCGACATCCTTTGCGAGGACATCAATCCCGACGAAATCGATCCGCTCGATCTCTTGCAGATGCACGCGCATTTTCGCGCCGTGATGTTTACGTTTCAGGCGCATTAATCCCTCTGGACGGAGGGAAGTCTGCCGAAAGAACACTGGGAATATGAGCGTGATTTCGCGAGGCGCATGATCCGAACGCCGGTCGGCAAGCGTCTTTATCAGATCGACTTGCTGCGGCGAACGATCCGGGCGGGAATGCGCGAGGAAATCGAGGCGGAAACCGTTTACGGCCCGCTCGACCCGAATAGTCCCGCTTCCGCGAGCGCGCCCGGTGAAGGCGCCTGACAGCGCGCTTCGACGCCCGGACTTTGCGAAACCTGCTTGACTGAGGGCGAACTTCCGTTCAATAATCAGCGTCATGATCAACCGTTTTGTCCAGCAACAACCGCAACAGGCGCGCCTTCGGGCGGCCTTGCTGCGGCGTTGCGGCTGAACGGATGCGGAAGAGAGTTAGGATAAGACCACTCCGCTGGGATCCTCCCGCCAAACGCTCAACAAGGCCCCGCCGGCAATCCGCCCGCGGGGTTTTTTCATTTTGGAGAAGAAAGATGGAACCATCACTCTTTGTAAAAGCTCTTGGAATCGGTTTCGCTGTCGCCGCGCCTGTGGGGCCGATGAGCCTCTTGTGCATGCGCACGACGCTGGCGCGCGGCTGGCGTC
>JBGSVH010000132.1:0-6361 GCA_041753055.1 Parvularculaceae bacterium | reverse complement strand
ACCTCGGAGACGCCGTCGCCGCGAGGCGCGCGGCCGTCGCGCGGATCGTCAGCGCCGCAGGCCGCTTATTCAGAACCGCAAGCGTCGTATCAGCCGGCGGTCGCGGCGCCCGTGTCGTCAGGACCAAAGCTCGACAGTTTTCTCGACGTGGTGCGGCTTGCCGATCAAAAGCGCGACGCCAAATTGAAAGTCGAGCTTGAAAGCTATGTGCATCTCATTTCGTTCGAGACGGGCCGCATCGAACTTCGCATGCATGAGCGGGCGCCGGGCGATCTCGCAAACCGATTGATGCAACGCCTGAAGGAATGGACCGGGCGGCAATGGGTCGTATCGATCAATGCGCAAGGGGCCGGGCGCGAAACCCTGCGCGACGCGCGCACCGCCGAAGTGCTGGCGCATCCGATGGTCAAAAAGGCGCTCGAAATTTTTCCGGGCGCGGAAATTGTCGCGATCCGCGATCCGCGCCGGCAGGAAGAGGCGGCGGCCGAAACCGCGCCGCCAGTTGAAGAAGAAAGCGACGATTGATGAAAGACCTCAGCGAACTGATGAAACAGGCCGGCGCCATGCAGGCAAAATTGCAGGAAGCGCAGGAAAAAATCGCCGCGATGGACATCGAAGGCCATGCCGGCGGCGGCATGGTGAAAATCTCGATGAACGGCAAAGGCTATTGCAAGGGCGTCGCCATTGAACGCGGGCTTTTGAACGCCGAGGAAGGCGAGGTCCTCGAAGACCTGATCGCGGCGGCGATCAACGACGCCAAATCGAAACTGGAAACATCTGCCGCCGAACAGATGAAATCGCTGACCGCCGGGTTGCCGCTGCCGCCGGGCATGAAGCTGCCGTTTTAGAACATTTATGATCCCCGACTACCAATCTTTGATGCGCCCCGTACTTGAAGCCGCAAGCCACGGTGAAGTTTCTGTCGCAACGACAGTTGCGAAAATCGCAGACGAATTGCGTCTCACAGAGTCGGAGCGCGTTGACCTTCTTCCCAGTGGACGGCAGTCTATATTTGCCAACCGCGTACATTGGGCCAAGACCTACTTGAAGCAAGCAGGCCTTATTGAAAGCACGAAAAGAGGTCACTTCAGGATAACTTCCGAAGGCCGAACGGCGCTTCTTTCGAACGAGGAAATTAACCGCAACTTTTTGCTCAAATACGACTCATTCGTGCAATTTACCGAACGATCGCGAGCTGCTGAAACAGCAGACGCTAAGGTCGATCTGACTAAAGGTGACGCGACCACTCCTGACGAGGCGATCCGAAAGGCCTTCGATGAAATTAACGATGCGCTTACTGCAGAATTAATTGATCGTGTGAGAAGCTCGCCGCCAGCATTCTTTGAATCGTTGATAGTCGAACTGCTCGTAGCGATGGGGTACGGTGGCACTGCCGAAGAGCCCGGAAAGGCGTTGGGTCAGACGGGCGACGACGGCGTCGATGGCGTGATCGACCAAGACCCACTTGGGGTTGACCAGATATATCTTCAAGCGAAACGATATCAGGCCGGCAATTCAGTAGGATCGGGAGCAATTAGAGATTTCTATGGTTCGCTTAGTTTGAAAAGGGCGCACAAGGGGATCTTCGTTACGACTTCAACTTTTACAGCATCGGCAGTCCAGACCGCGCGCGATCTTGGGTCTCGCATCGTGCTGATTGACGGGCTGCAACTTGCAAAATTGATGATCCGATATTCGATTGGTTGCCGAGATGAACAGGTATTGCATTTGAAAAAAGTGGATGAAGAATATTTCGAGCCGAGCGCTTTGAATGTTGGTTCATAATGCCCGCGGCCAATATCGGACCTGAACTTCAGCGCCTCATTGACCTGCTCGCCAAACTGCCGGGGCTGGGGCCGCGCTCGGCTAAACGCGCCGCGCTTTATCTCCTCAAGAAGCGCGAGCCGGTCATGCGTCCGCTCGCCTTTGCGCTCGCCGATGCCGCCGACAAGGTGAAAGCGTGCGGAACCTGCGGCAATTGGGATTCGATCGATCCTTGCGCGATCTGCTCGGAAGCCTCGCGCGATCCCGCAATCCTTTGCGTCGTGCAGGATGTCGGGGATTTGTGGGCGCTCGAACGCGCCGGCGCGCATAAAGGGCGCTATCACGTGCTTGGCGGCCTGTTGTCGTCGCTCGACGGCATTGGCCCCAACGACCTCAATATCGGAGGGCTGGTCGAGCGCGCCGCCGCTGGCGTACGCGAGGTAGTGCTGGCGCTTCCGGCAACCGTGGACGGCCAGACGACCGCGCATTATGTCACCGATCAACTGATCGCGTCCGGGGTCAGCGTCACGCGCCTGTCGCAGGGCGTCCCGGTCGGCGGCGAGCTTGATTATCTCGACGAAGGAACGCTCGCAGCAGCGATGAAAACGCGCCGGCCGGCATGATCAAGTCCGAAACGCTGGAAGGGCTCTGGTATCTCGCCGCGCTGTCGTCGGAATTGAAACCGGGCGCGATGCTGCGCCGTATCCTCTTTGGCGATGCAGTCGTCCTTGGGCGGACGAAAGCGGGCGCCTTATTCGCCTTGCGCGATGTCTGTCCGCATCGCGCCGCGCCCTTGTCCGGCGGCAGGCTTTGCGAGATCGGCGGCGAGGCGGCGCTTGAATGCCCCTATCACGCCTGGGCTTTCCGCGCAGCGGATGGGCGCTGTGTCGCGGTTCCGGCGCTCGCGTCGGATGAAGCGCGCGATCCCTCGACCATCGCAACGCCGGCTTACGCGCTGCATGAGGCGAACGGCCTCGTCTGGATTTATCACGGCGAAGGCCCTCCCGAGACGCCGCCGCCCGATATCGGCCTTGCGGCGACTTACCTTCCTAAAACGACGACGATTGTCGATGCGAAGGGGCCGTTTGACGAAGCGGTGATCGGCCTTGTCGATCCGGCGCACACGCCAACCGTGCACAAGCAATGGTGGTGGCGCGAAGGCGCCGGGCGTCAGGACAAGACGAAAACTTTTGAGCCGACGCCGCTCGGCTTCAAAATGCCGGCGCATACGCCGTCGTCGAACACCCGCATTTACAAATTCATCGGCGGCGCGCCGACGACGGAGATCGAATTCCGCCTGCCGTCGCTGCGGCTTGAACATATCCGCAATGACAAGCGCCGCATTCTGGGCCTGACCGCGATGACGCCAGCGGGGGCCAACGAAACGCGCATTATCCATGTCATCTTCTGGGACTTTGCGCTGCTCGACCTTATCCGTCCCGTTGCGCAGTCGATGGCCGATGATTTTCTGGCGCAGGACGGCGCGATCCTCAGCCTGCAGAATGAAAACCTGGCGCGCGGCGATCATCGCCCGCTTTATCTCGGCGAGGCCGATGAACCGGCCAAATGGTATTTGAAGCTGAAACGCGCCTGGGCCGAGCGCAAGGAAAATGGCGGCTTCACGAACCCGCTGGCGCCGGCTCTCTTGCGCTGGCGAACCTGATCCGGGCGGCCGGGATGGTCCGGCGCGCCGCGATCAGGAAGGCCAGAAACGCGCCGATCGAACAGGTCGGAATCGCCGGAATGTCCGACGACCCCGGCATCAATAGCGGCAATATCCAGACCGCAATCAAGGTAAGGCGCTCATAAGGCAGCCAGCCGGTTTGCGCCGCGCGTCTGGCGATCATCATCATCGCCGGCGCCATGATGATGATTTCATAGTAAAACGCATAAGGCGTCGCCAGCATCGCCGCTGTCGCCAGCGCCGCAAGCCGCAAATCCCAATCCCTGACGCGCCGCCAGACAACAAACACATAAGCGCAAAGCGCCAGCGACGCGGCAAGCTGTATGGCGCCCGCAATCGAGGAAGGGGCGCCAAGCATGGTCGCAAACCCGAACGGCGTCACCAGCTTGTTGAACGGAAATCCTTCGGCGCTCATGCGCGCGCCATGCGCCGTTACCGCGTCGACGAAGGCGCCCCAGCTTTCGGGGCCGTAAGCGACGACACTTGCCGCCGCTAGCAAGAGAGCAGTCGCGGCGGCAGCAAAGAATGCGCGCCAGCATCCCGCCGCGATAAACGCGACCGGAATCAGCAGGCCCAATTGCGGCTTGACCGTCAAAAGGCCGGCGGCAATTCCCGCCACAATCGGGCGGCGGTCAGCGAATCCGCCCGCGACCGCCAGTAATGTCGCCGTCAAAAACCCGTTCTGGCCGGTGATGATCGCCTGAAAAAACGCCGGCGACGACGCTACAAAAAACAGCGCCCATTTGTCCGGCCACAGCCTGCTGATCGTGACAAGAAAAGCGCCGCCGAAAAGCGCAACCCAGAGCGTGAAACTCGCCAGATAAGGCGGCAAGGCGAATGGCGAGATGACCAGCGACATAGTTGGCGGGTACATCCAGGCAAAATTGAAATCGCCCTTGCCGGGATAGGCGGCCTGCAACATGGATTTGAGGTTATCCATCTCGTAAATCGCCAGCATGTCGGGTCCACCTGCGATCCGTGCGGCATATTCGAAGACGATGAAATCGCCGCCGATAATCGGCCCAGCCTTGGTGAAGAGGTCTTCTGATTCGTAAATCAGTTGGCCGTAAAGCAGCGCGGCAAGCGAGATAAACAGCGCTGCGAGAGCCGCCAGGCTGAATTTGAGTCGCGACGTAAATAGCTGATAAATCAGCGGAAATTGCTTGGCGAAGGCGGCGGCGGGAAGCTCCATGGATTCTGTTTACCATCGTGCAATAAACGAAGCGTTATCTATTGCGCGAGCGGGCAGCGCCCCTGGAGGCGTCGGATGGCTAAAAGAAAGACCAGCGCGTCGGCGGTTTCGCCGCGGGCCGAGCCGCGCCCGCTTCTGGTGTCGATCGTTTGCCCCGCCTTCAACGAGGAGGCCAATCTGGACGCCTTCATGGTCGCGGTCGAAGCGGCGATGAGCGCTCTCGGCCAGCCCTTTGAAGTCGTCTTCGTCAATGACGGCAGCGGCGACGATACGCTGGGCGTGATGACGCGCCTGCGCGATGCGCGCGGCAATGTCGCCGTCGTCGATCTGTCGCGCAATTTCGGCAAGGAGATCGCAACCACCGCTGGCCTTGATCAGTCGAAAGGCGATGCCGTGGTCGTTATCGACGCTGATCTTCAGGACCCGCCGGACATCATCGGCGCGATGATTGACGGCTGGCGCGAAGGCTATGACGTTGTTTATGCGCGCCGCCGCGAGCGGCGCGGCGACGGCCCGGTCAAGCGGCTGACGGCTTCTCTCTTCTATAAGATCATCCATCGCATCGGTGACGTCGACGTTCCTGAAAATGTCGGCGATTTCCGGCTGATGAGCCGCAAGGCGGTCGACGCCGTCTGCTCGATGCGCGAACATCACCGCTTCATGAAGGGAATTTTCGCCTGGATCGGGTTCCCGGCGAAGGAAGTTCTTTACGACCGGGCGCCGCGCGCCGCCGGATCGACCAAATGGAATTACTGGCGGCTGTGGAACCTGTCGATCGAGGGGATCACCTCGTCGACCTTGGCGCCTTTGAAGATTTCGACTTATTTTGGCTTTGCAACCGCGATGGTCGCGTTTCTCGCCGGCGCCTTCTTCATCATCAAGACGCTGTTTTTCGGCGAGGCGGTGCCGGGTTTTCCGACCCTTGTCGTGGTCGTCCTGTTCCTCGGCGGCATCCAGTTGATGGTGCTCGGCGTCATTGGCGAATATCTGGGGCGGGTCTTTAACGAAACCAAAGAACGCCCGCTCTATTTTGCAACCGAGATTTATCCGTCGGGGGCCGAACCCGCCCGCCCGGCTATGCGCAAGGCGGTGTAATGTGAATGCCTCCCTTCTGGCTGTAGCGTCCCGGTTTCGCCGGCATACGCCTGCCTTGGCCCGCTTCGGTATGGTGGGCGTCGGCAACACGGTAACCGAGTTTGGCGTGTTCGCCGCACTCATTCATTTTGGGTTGGCCCCGGTTGCGGCCAACGCCATCGGATTCTTGTGCGCCAATATCCAGAGCTATATCGTCAACGCCCATGTGACCTTCCGTAAAGATGGAGCGGCGGCCCCGCTCGCCTGGCGCTTCTATTGCCGGTTTTTCCTTGCGCATTGTCTGTCGCTGGCGATTTCGACCGCATTCATCATCGCCTTTGGCGATCATATTGGCCCCTACCTCGCCAAGGCGGCGGCGGTTGGCTTCGGATTTCTCGCCAATTACACGATGAGCGCGCTTTTTGTCTTTCCCGCGGGCGACCGGCGTAAAGACAGTTCCGAATCGCTGCCCTGAGGGGCTAGGGTCGCCCCATGGTTCTGGAACAACTCTCCCGGGCGGGCCTTGGTCCCGAGGCTCCGGCATTCTGGCTCATTGTCGCCGTCCTTCTGCTTGCAGCGCTGGTGTTGCTTTACGCGCTTCGCCAATCGCGGCGGGCGGCGCGGCTGCGCGCCGAACTTGAGCGGAC
>JBGSVH010000131.1:0-6879 GCA_041753055.1 Parvularculaceae bacterium | reverse complement strand
CATCGGCACGCCCTTGGCGTAGCCGGTCGCCGCGAGATCGGGCGCGGCGGCGTCATCGGCGGTGAAATCAAATCCGCCAAAGAAGCGCACAGCGATGCGGGGGCCTGAGGTTCCGTAAACCTCGCGGCGCTTCATCGCTGCGACAATTTCGTCGCGGGTGTTTTGCATTGCCCATACCGCGGCGAGGCCCGACGTCGACTTGTTCCAGCCAGAGCCGCGTCCGCCAGAGTCTTCCTTCATCTCCGGCGTCGAATCGAGAACGAACTTCCCCATGAAATTATTTTCCTCGGCGGAGGGAAGAGCGGTGTGACCGTCTGTCGACCCGATCATGCCGAGTTTGAACGGATTGACGCCAATCCGGTTTTCAAATTCGAGGCCGGTCTTCAAGGCGCTCCGCACATAGTCGCCGGGGCCCGCCGTTGCAACATGTTCCGCGTCGGGCCGGTTCTCGATGAGACGGGAATAAAGTTCAAAGTTCGCAAGATCATCATTCGGCGAAAGCACGGGGTGCGTTTCTGACGCGCCCTTGATCTGCGTCACCTCCGCAATCGGCTCCCAGGTCGAGCGCAACCGCGCATAGTCGGCGTCAATCGGGCGTCCCTCAAAGTCAACGCTTGCGAACATCCGGCCCTTCGAAATGTTGGAGTTGTGGGGAATGGCGACGAAGTCAGCGCCGGTTTCCTTCTTTGTATTATCGAGCCAGCGCCAAAGGTCCTCCGGGTTTCGGCTGTCGACGGAAGAAAACGGAATGAAGGATTTGGCGCGCTCAGGATCAATCGGCGACACGACGACGCGGTGTAGATTGGCGCCGTTGGGGACGGACGAGAATTCCCAGCCGACGATCGTCGTGAACTTACCCGGCTCGTTGTAACGCTTGGCCGCATCCATATTGATCGCCCACATCGATTTCGTAACCTCTTTGTTGTTGAGGTCGCGAAGCAATGTCGGATCGGAGCCGAGCCAACGCTCGGCGCGGGCGCGCTTGTCTGGAACAGAGACGAGATCCTGAAACCTCCAGATCAGGGCGTCGACAGGCCCGATTTTCGGCGGACGCTTGTCGTCCGGAAGGTCGGCGAGATTGCCGCCAAGGACGATGAGGCCGAACGCTTCAAGTCCCCGCCCGGCGTTGATCATCTTGACCATCCGCCGGCCGACCCGGGTTTCGGTAAGGCGCTTGTCTTTCAGCTCGATGAGGCTGTAGGGCGCGCCGAACAGTTCGGCGTGATCGCTGACGGCAAGAAAATCGAGCGGCGTCCCAAGCTGCACGCGGGCGCGGTGATAGGGGTGAATGACCGGCTCGCCCCTGGCGAAGCGATAGGCGGTGTCGGCGTCGCCGGTGCGGTTGCCGAGCGCATAGGCGTCCATCGACAGCCGCGTATGGAGGTGCGTGTCGCCCCACAGCAATTTGTCGGGGTAGTCCTGCGCCGCGGCAGCGCCAAAAAAGAGCGCGCTCGCAGCCGCCGCTGCGTAAAGCGACCTTGCAGTCATGGGACGGCTCCTTTTTCCGGCGATATTGCGAGGCGCTGCTGCTCCCCGCAAGCGTTGATGACGCCTTTCCCCCCGGCGGGAAATCCGCCTAGAAGCGTAATCATGAAAATCGGCACCAGAGGGTCGACCATGGCGCTGGCGCAGACCGATGAGGTCGCGCGCCTGCTCAACCGCGCGCATCGGGGGATGACGGCGCAGGCGGTGAAGTTTACGCCCGAAGGCGACCGCGATCAGGTCTCGAAGCTTGAGCGTCACGGCGGCAAGGGCGGCGCTTTTGTTGCGGAACTGCGGGCTGCAATGCTCGGCGGCGAACTCGACTGCTGCATGCATTCACTGAAAGACATGCCGGGCGATGAAGAAACGCCGGGCCTCGTCATCGGCGCCTATCTGAAACGCGAAGCGGCGGAAGATGCGATCGTGCTGCCGCAAGGCGTCGGCCTTGAGGCGGTTGATCGCGATCGCCTTGCCGGCAAGAAGATCGGCACCAATTCGGTCAGGCGCGCCGCCTATCTGAAGCGGCTGTTTCCGAAAGCGGAAATTATCCACTTCCGCGGCGCCGCCGACACGCGGCTCGCAAAGCTCGACAACAGGACGCCGCAGAAATTGCCGGATGGCGGCGAGGTCGGTCCCGCCGACGCGCTCATCATGGCGGCGTCGGGACTGAAGCGCATCGGACGCGCCGACCGGATTTCGCGCGTTCTTTCATTCGATGAAATGCTTCCTTGCGTCGGGCAGGGAATTGTCGCGGTCGAATGTTCGGCGACGTCGTGGAAGACGCGCGAACTGCTCGCCGCAATCGACGACGCGGAAACCCGCGCCATGGCGGAAGCCGAACGCGAAATGCTGTGGGTGCTGAACGGCCATTGTAACGCGCCGATTGCGGGTCATGCGCGCGTGTCGGTGTCGCGGTTGATGTTGAAAGGCGCCGTCATCAGCCTTGACGGAAAAACGCTGATCGAAATCGAAGCCAAGGGCGTGATCGACCGCCCGCGGGAACTCGGCCGCTATGTCGGCTTGTTGCTCCTCGAACAGGGCGCCAAAGAGATTATCGAGGCGACGCGAGTCTAGAATTCAAGACATTCAGGGATAACGCGTTCCGTCGCGTCGAACATAACCGGCTTCCGGATCGTAACGCATGTCGATGTCGGGATAATCGGTTGCGTCGGCGTCCTGAAAACGCGAACCCACTTCGATGACAATCGCGTCGGTTTTGCTTCGATTTTGGAGGTGGTGGCCGTTTTTTTCACCAGCGGGGAAAGCCGCGCATTCGCCAGCGCGAAGCAGATGGGCGCCGTCGTCGTCAACAAGCGTCACTTCCCCGGCAACGACATAGACGAATTCATCCTCGTGCGAATGCCAGTGACGCTGGCTCGACCAAGCACCCGGCGCAAGCGTCAGGCGATTGACGCCGAACTGATTGAGCCCGCCCGCATTGCCGAGCGTCTCGCGAGCGCGTTTTGCACAAGGCTCGCCAAACGGAGACGGATAGCCTGAACCGACTTGGCGGATCACCCTTTCCATGTTGATCTTCGGCATAATCAGGGCCCCGGTTGTGTGTAATTGCCATTGCTGGCAGCTTAATACGGGCGACCGAAATCATTAACCGAGAAATTCTTATAAGGTCGTCAAGACTGCTTCCGGTTCTTGATGATATCATCAACCACGCCCGGATCCGCAAGCGTCGAAATATCGCCCAAACTCGAAAAATCATTCTCGGCGATCTTTCTCAAAATCCGCCGCATGATTTTGCCGGAGCGCGTTTTCGGAAGACCTGGCGCGAACTGGATCATGTCGGGTTTGGCGATGGCGCCGATTTCGTTGCGAACGTAAGCAGCGAGTTCGGTTTCGAGTTCTTCAGACGGCGACGCGCCTTGCATCAGAGTGACGTAGCAATAAATCCCCTGACCTTTGATGTCGTGCGGGAAGCCGACGACCGCGGCTTCGGCGACTTCGGGGTGGGCGACAAGCGCGCTTTCAACTTCCGCCGTGCCGATGCGGTGGCCGGAGACGTTGAGAACATCATCGACGCGCCCGGTGATCCACCAATAGCCGTCTTCGTCGCGCCTGGCGCCGTCGCCGGTGAAATAAAGGCCCGGATAGGTCGAGAAATAGGTCTCGATGAAACGCTGATGATCGCCGTAGACGGTGCGCATCTGGCCCGGCCATGAATCGAGCAGCACGAGATTGCCGCTGGTCGCGCCGTCAAGGAATTTGCCGTCTGCGTCGACAAGCGCCGGCTGTATGCCGAACAACGGCTTGGTCGCGGAACCCGGTTTCAAATCGGTCGCGCCGGGGAGGGGTGAAATCAGCGCGCCGCCGGTTTCCGTCTGCCACCAGGTGTCAACGATCGGGCAGCGCTCCTTGCCGACAGCGCGGTAATACCACAGCCAGGCCTCGGGGTTGATCGGCTCGCCAACCGTGCCGAGAAGACGCAGCGATGAAAGATCGGCGGCGTTCACCGGATCATCGCCCTCGCGCATCAGCGATCTGAGCGCCGTCGGCGCCGTATAGAAAATATTGACCTTATGCTTTTCGCAGACCCGCCAGAAACGGGAGACGTCGGGATAAGTCGGCACGCCTTCGAACATCAATGTCGTCGCGCCGTTCGCAAGCGGTCCGTAGACGATATAGGTGTGGCCGGTGACCCAACCGACATCGGCGGTGCACCAGTAGATTTCGCCCGGCTTGTAATCGAACACCGCTTCATGTGTGAATGCAGCGTAGACGAGATAGCCGCCGGTCGTATGCAGGACGCCTTTCGGTTTCCCTGTCGAGCCGGACGTATAAAGGATGAACAGCGGATCTTCGGCGTTCATGATTTCAGGCGGACACTCGGGCGGCACGTCCTCGCGCGCGTCGTGCCACCACAGATCGCGGCCTTTTTTGAAATCGACCGGGCCGCCGGTGCGCCTCACCGTCAACACAAGGCGCACGCCCCTGGTCTTTTCAAGCGCCGCGTCGACATTGCGTTTTAATGGAATTTTCTTTGCGCCCCTCAGGCCCTCATCGGCGGTGATGATCGCTGACGGCGTGCAATCCTCGATCCGGCTGGCGAGACTGTCCGGCGAAAAACCGCCGAAAACGACCGAATGCACGGCGCCGATGCGGGCGCAGGCGAGCATCGCATAGGCCGCTTCCGGGATCATCGGCATATAGATGATTACGCGGTCGCCGCGCTTGACGCCCCGCGCTTTCAATATGTTCGCCATGCGGCAGACTTCGCCGTAAAGCTCGCCATAGCTGATGTGGCGGTCGTCCTTCGGATCGTCGCCTTCCCAGATGATCGCGGTGTCGTCTGTGCGTTCGGGAAGATGCCGGTCGATGCAGTTGACGGAGGCGTTCAGCCGTCCGTCTTCGTACCAGCATATGTGGAAGTCGTCCTTGTTGTAGGAGACATCTTTGATCTTCGTCGGCGCCGTCACCCAGTCGAGGCGCTGGGCGACACCTTTCCAAAACCCGTCCGGATCGTCGACCGAGCGCTTGTAGTCTTCCTCGTAGCGCTTTTTGGAATAGATCGCGCGGGCGGCCGCCTCAGGCTTGACGGGAATTATTTCGGTCATTCGTTTGCCTTGTTTCTCAGCTCGCCGGTTTCAGCACGGCCTTGGTTTCCAAGAATTCTTCAACGCCGAGCGTTCCCCATTCGCGGCCGTTTCCGGATTGCTTGTAGCCGCCGAATGGCGCAGTTGCATCAACGCCGGCGCCGTTCAGATGCACGTTTCCGGCGCGCAGGCGTTTAGCTACTTTGCGCGCATGGTTGATATCGCCGCTATAAACATAGGCCGAAAGGCCATAGGGCGTATCATTGGCGATGGCGACGGCGTCGTCTTCATCCTTGTAGGGAATGATCGTCAGCACCGGGCCGAAAATTTCCTCGCGCGCGATTGTCATCTGGTTATTGGCGCGCGCAAAAATTGTCGGCTTCACGTAATATCCTGTTTCAAGTCCGGCGGGTTTGCCCGGGCCGCCAGTGACAAGCTCCGCACCTTCCGCAATTCCCTTGTTGATCAATCCTTGAATCTTGTTCCACTGCAGGTCGCTGACAACCGGGCCGATGACGGTGCCGTCGGCGTTCGGATCGCCAACCGTGACCTTGACCGCTGCTTCCTTCGCAATGGCGATGGCCTCGTCCATGCGCGCAGCCGGCACCAGCATTCGCGACGGCGCGTTACACGACTGGCCCGAATTGTTCATCATCGCCATGACGCCGCGCGACACGGCTTTCTTGAAGTCGGCGTCGTCGAGAATGATATTGGCGGATTTGCCGCCAAGTTCCTGGGCGACGCGTTTGACCGTCGGCGCAGCATTTTTGGCGACTTCAACGCCCGCCCTTGTTGAACCGGTGAACGACACCATGTCGACCTCCGGATGCGCCGACATTGCGGCGCCGACTTCGGGGCCGGTTCCGTCAACGAGATTGAAGACGCCCTTTGGCACGCCGGCTGAATCGAGGATCTCGGCGAAGATATGCGCGGATACCGGCGCGACTTCCGAGGGCTTCAGCACCATCGTGCAGCCGGCGGCGAGCGCTGGTGCGACCTTGCAGGAAATCTGGTTCATCGGCCAGTTCCACGGCGTGATCAGGGCGCAGACGCCGACGGGCTCCCTGACCAGCCAGTGCGATCCCTTGTCTTTTTCGAATTCGATTTCATCAAGCGCATTGAGCGCCGTCTGGAAATGGCCGAGCGATGAGGCGGACTGAGCATGAAGGGCAAGACCCTTCGGCGCGCCCATTTCCATGGTGATCGCCTGCGCCATTTCGTCATTGCGCTTCATGTATTCTTCGATGATGCGCTGAAGCAGCGCTTTTCTTTCAGCGATCGTCGTGTTGGAGAAACTGTCGAACGCCCTGCGCGCCGCCTTGACCGCCTTGTCGACGTCGCTTGCGTCGCCGAGCGAGATCGTCGCGAAGGGTTCTTCTGTCGCCGGGTTGATGACGCCAAGGCGGCCTTTGCCATGCGCCTCGACCCATTTTCCGTCGATATAAATTTTAGTGAGATCGCGCATGATGATGTCTCCAAAAGAGGTTGAACAATTGATGCTAGAGCGGCGCTAGGGAAAGTAAAACCCGTTCGGGCGTCAAATCGCTGCGAAAAGCGGGCGTGCTCACAGATCGGCGACAAACAGCGGGCAGGGTTCGAGCTTTTCTTCGCTTGCCGCGTATCCGGCATATTCAAAGCGCGGCAAGGGACCAGGCGTTGTGGCGGCCGCGCTGACAAAGGTTTCGCTCGCATGAACCTTGCCATGCGGGGTTCCCGGCCGGCATGACGCGGTCAGGAGGCTATTCGAAAATAGCGCGCGCCCGGCCCCGGTCGATGGATCGCCAACGCCGCTGTCAAGCCAGAGGCGTGACTTTGCGCCCTCGGCCGACCGCGCGAGCGCGCCCGCTGCGGC
>JBGSVH010000130.1:0-30510 GCA_041753055.1 Parvularculaceae bacterium | reverse complement strand
TCGGCGTGCGGCGCCGCGGCGCGAAGGCGGCGCATCAGGTCGGCCTCGGGCGTTTGCGGCTCGCGCATGCACATGACGATAAAAGCCGCTGCGGTCGATCTCGATATGCCGCGGTTGCAGTGGATCAGGATGTCGCCGTCGCCGTCCCAGGCCCGTATGAAGTCAACAATTTCGCGGGCGCGCGCTCTGGCGGCGTGGGCGATCGTTTGTGCGCAGCTTTCACGGTCGACATACAGCATCAGATGCAGCGCCGGATCGACGCCCGGAAACGCCGGCGCCTCCTCCTCTTCGCTGAGGAGGGAGATCACCCTGTTGGGATGGCGCTTGACGAAAGCGTCGGGTGCGCCGGCGAGGGAAGAAACGATCAACATAGGCAACCATAATGGGGCCTATTTCCTGCCAATGAAAGAACCGACAAATCACAGCGCTTTGAGGTCGCGACAAGTTTACCGGCGGCTTTACCGGTGCGCGGCGCGGTCATGGTCGGCAATCAGCGCGGAGAACCGCGCGAGATAGCGCTTTTGCACCGCCGCTGTCGGTTCGATCCGGATTTTCGTGATCGGAACGCCCCGGGGCGCGCCGAACAACTGGTTCGCTTCTTCCGGGTCAAACCCGGCGAGCTGCGTCGCCTCGAAAAAGGCGCTCGCCCGGTCAGCGCGCTTGATCGCCTTTTCGACCGTCTCCGGCAGGTCGGCGGGAAGGCCGAAGCGCAGATGGATCGCCCGCTGCAGCCTTTTTTCGATGCTCCGGTAAGTGTCTCCGAGCGCCGATTTGAACGGGCTGATCATGTCGCCAATGACGAATTCCGGTCCGTCATGAAGAAGCGCGGCGAGCCGCCACCGGACCGGCCAGTCGGGGCGGGTTGCTAAGCAAAATTCCTCGACCAGCAGCGAATGCTGGGCGACCGAAAACGGCAGCGGTCCGATCGTCTGGCCGTTCCAGCGGGCGACGCGGGCAAGGCCGTGCGCGATGTCCTCGATCTCGATATCGACAGGCGAGGGGTCGAGCAGGTCAAGCCGTCGCCCGGACAGCATGCGCTGCCAGGCGCGCGGCGGGGCGGTTTTGCGCTGGGAAGGTTTCGGCAAGGCGGCAGGTCCGGATGGCGGCGGCCCCACACGGGTAGCCGACCGGCGCTGGTGGGACAAGTACCGCGCGTCTGGCCGATCAGGGCGCCGTCGTTTCCGGAGGCAAGGCGATTGACGCCTGCCCGAAAGCATAACGCCAGCCCGAGCGCGTGCGGACATAGGTGTCGCTGAACCACAACCGCTTGTCGAAGGCGACGCCCTCGCTTGTTCCCTTGAGCCAGAGCCGCGCGGTGACGATCGCCGTGTCCTTGCCATAGAGCCGCACGGTTTGGGTTCCGGCGTCTTCAACCTGCCGTTCGAACTCGACATGCCGGCCGCGCGCCGACGCGAGAAGGTCCTCCCGGGTGTAGACGGTCCCGGCGCCGACAACGAGGACCATGGTCTCGTGCAGGATCGCCGCCATGGCGTCAGCGTCGTTGCGTTCAACCGCCGCCTGGTAGGTTGTATCGAGCGCGGCGACGGCCGCCATGTCTTCCTGCTCGTTGGCTGACGCGGACGCTGGACCTAAAACGACGACGGCGGCGGCGAGCACTGAATGCAATGGATTTGTCATGGGCGGGTTCCTGTATCGGTGTCGAAACAGGACCTAAGGCAGGAGCCGCAAATACGGCTTGCACTTTCTTGCTAAATTTCGGGCTTGTTAATTTCAGGATGCGACCTTTGACGGCGACAGGCCGTATCGGCGGGAAAAGCTGCGCGTGAAATGGCTGAGATTATTGAAACCGCAGGTATAACAGGTCTCCGTCACGCTGCGTCCGCCGTCCAGCATCGCACGCGCCGCCGCCAGCTTTGCCTGCAGCCGGAAGCGATGCGGCGGCGCGCCGACCAGCTCTGTAAAGATACGGGTGAAGTGGAACATGCTCATGCCGACCGACCGCGCCAGTTCCGACGCGGTCATTGTCGCCTCGAGCGAGGTCGCAAGGCGCTGGCGCGCAAACTCGATGCGCTCCGCATACCAGTCGAATTTCCTGGCGCTGAACAGCGGCGCCGCGTCGCCGTCCGGAACTTCGCGAAAGATTTCAGTGGCGCAGTATTCCGCAAACATCGGTGCGCCGGTTTCAGCTGCGCGGTTAAGGCCCCATCGCAGATAACGCAGCCGGTTGGTCGCGCCCAGCACCGAACGGTTTGTCCTGGCCCAGCTGTGCGCGGCGTCGAATTTGTCTTCACTTGCGGCAAGATACGTCAGCGACAGGCAGGTGTCAGTGAACCCGGCGCCGTCGAAGCCCGAGCGAAACCGCATGCCCGGCCGGCTCAGCATGACGTCGCCGGTCCCGACCCGCCAGCCGCGCCCGTCAACCTCCAGCGTGAAGTCGCCGTCCTCGACAAAACTCGCCATGAACCGGGACGCCACTTCCTCAAAAGGCTGGTCTTCTTGCTCAACCGGATGGTTGAAACGATGAACTGAAATTTCGGCTGTCCGGAACAAGGGAATGATCTGCGCCATGGAGGCAAGATACCAGATTTCCCGGGTTGCTGTCGAACGGCGCTTCAATAAACCGGTTTTCCGCGATGGAGCGGCGCGGTTTTGCGACGGGCCGACTTGAAGCCGGGGCCGGCCTTTGCGATTTTAGAGGGACAGTGGAGCGCGTTAAAGACTCCGAAAACCCGGAAAACAGCCAAGAAGACAGGGGCGAACAAGATGACCAATCTCGACACTGACTATCAGGGCGGACGGCGAAGCGCCGGCATGGCGTGGCTTTATATGCCAATCGTCCTTATCCTTTTTCTCGGCGCCGCCTTGTCGGTCGCCGCCTATAATTTCTCCGACGTCGATTTGACTGTCGCTGAATCGATTGGCGCAGGCTTTGGCGGTCTGGCCGGCATCATCCTTGGCCTCTTTGGCGCGGCGATCGGAATTGTTGTCGGCCTTTTTGGCGCGCTGATTGGCCTCGTCGCTGCTGGCGGCGCTGTTGCAATGACCCTCTTCATTGTCGGCTCGCCGATCATCGCCATCATTTTGATCGCGCTTTTGTGGCGCCGGTCAAAGCAGGCCCCATGCCCGGACCCGGGCGCCCATCCGGCCGCCTGAGCTGGCGCCGTTGAATTGAGTTGAAACGCCGGCGCTGTCGCCGGCGTTTTTTCTTAAATCCGGAAAGTGTGGCCAAGCCGCACGGCAAGGCCGGTCCCTTGTGCGCGGAACGATTGCGGGAAACGGTCTTCTTCAATGAGCGCTGTATGGCCAAGCGAGATGAAGATTTCGCGTTCCGGCGTCGGCTCCCAGCTGAAGCGCGTCAAAGCGGTAAACGCCTCTGATATGTTGTCATACTGGATGTCGGTCTTCACGAACATGGTCGGCGAAAATGCAATCGTCGATGCGATCGCGCCGACATGAACGGCGAGATATCCGGTTGGCAGATCGAACTGCGTCAGGCTGTATTCTGCACTGACATTGAAATACCGGTTCGGACGGAATGAGGCGTTGGTGTTCCACTGGCGGAAATCGCCGCCATAAACGCCGCCCCAGCGATACTCAACGCCGGCGGCGACGGCTCGCGCCTGCGACGACTGCAGCTGGATCCGGTAGCGCGTGAATCTGTATTCATCGACAGGAACGTTGAGGCGCCCTGCGATATCGAAGGTGTCCCGAATATCGAGGAAGCCGCGAAATACCTCGACGTCGGCCGAATCGCCGATTTGGTTTTCCGCATGCGCCCATCCGCCAAGTTCGCGGTCAAGCAATTCGTCATCTAGGTCAGTAACCGCAAGCGCAAAAAGGCCCGTTTCGATCCGCCGGATTTGGCTGTTGTCGGGCCGGACAACGCGAAAGAAATTCTGGTTATATTCGCGGATGCCGGTGCGATTAACGAAGCCAAGGCGCGGCAGATAATCATCGCCGACATGGCGAAAGCGTGACGTCCAGTTCCATTTTTCGCTGCGATAGGCGATTTCAGAACTCGCGAATTGATCGGAGACGTCAACGCCGTTATTGCTGTCGAATGACCTCAGATAGGTGAAGTCGGCGAACAGCGTTCCGGGGAATCTGGTCGAGTTCTTGTACTGAAAATCGGCGCCGCCGACTGTATTGTCGGCAAGGCCTGTTGGATCGCCATGCGTAAAGACAAGGCCGGCCTTGGACTCGTTCAGCACATTGAAGGACGCGCGCGCTGCGCCCAGATACTGGCCGCTGTAAATCTGAACGTCGCCGGTCTTGACCGCAAGGACGCCGAGATTGGCCGGGCCGAGCTTGCCGCTGACCTTCGCGCCGGCGACGAGGTCAACCGGCCGCCCATCGACGATGCCTAAGTTGCGCGAGAAAAACGGGAGGCCGTTGACGTTGTCCTGGAAAACCCGGCCGCCGAACTCAAACGACGCGGCGTCCTGAAGAAAGAAATCGCGCGTTTCCGGAAAGAACAGGCTAAAGCGGCCGGTGTTGACCTGGCGTGCGTCGAGCGGCGCATCGGCAAAGTCGGTGTTGAGCGTCAGCGAGCCGGTAAGGCTTGGCGTGATCTTGTAGAAGATGTTGGCGCTGGGATCGAAGGATGTATCCGTGTCGCCAGTTTCCCAATCATAGGAGGTTGCGCCGGTCGCAAACAATTGCGCTTCAAGGCCAATGCCGGACTTGACGCCCTCGATACCTGAAAGCCGTCCCGGATTGGTGAGGTCGATACGGCCTCGCGAGCGATCGATGTTCGACCAGCGGATCTCCTCATTGGTGCGCCGTATCGTCCGCAGGATCTGGAAATTCCAGTCTTTCAAATTTGGGTCGATTGCAATCGACTGGAAGGGGATTTCAAATTCAGCGATCCAGCCGTCCTCTGTTGTTGACGTCTTCACGTCAAAGATGGTGTTCCATTCTTTCTTGAATGCGGCGTTATTCTCGATCAGAGAATCGACCTTTGCGCCGTTGGCGTTGGTCGAAAAGAAATAGGCGTTCCGGAAGGTGCCGAACGGGTCGAAATAAATCCGGATTGCATCTTCATCGTGCATTTCAGCGTCGCGCACGAGCTGGTCGCGCGCAATCCGATCCGGATCGGTGTCGTAGAGATAGAGGCCGACATAGATCGCCTTGTCGTCATAAAGGATGTAGGCGCGCGTCGCCTGCGACGGGGCCGCCCCTTCAACCGGCTCGACCTGGTAGAATTCCGTAATCGGGACAGCCTTCGCCCAGGCTGGGTCAGAAAGATCGCCGTCAATATTCGGCGCCTCGTCATGGCTGATTCGCACCGCTGTCGCCCGCGGCGTATAGGCCGCAAAGTCCGTCGGGTCCGCCGCTGAAGCGGCTGCGCCCGCAGATAGGAACGCGACAAGAGCGGCGACAAAGGGTTTCATATCTTACGCAATAATCGAAAATTGTTACGGAATCGGGCGCAATCCAGACGCGGCGGAACCCCCCGGCGCCTGGCGTCGTTCTACGAAATGGATTTCCCCCGTCGGCCGAGCGCAATATATCGGGTTTCCGCGTCATTGCCTAACGCGTCGGCGCAGAAACCGTACGTTTCGTCGCGTCTATCCAGCAAAGCGTCAACGCGGGATTAACGAAACCGGTATTGAATGAACGGCGGGACGGCAAAGCCGTCGGGGGCGGTTGAAAGCTATGATCAATTTGCAGCAAGTTGCTGCGGCCGAAACGCCGGCGCCCGCCGTTCCGTCGGCGGCCGAGGACGACGCTAGCGCAGCTGCGCTGAAAACCATTCTTTCCACGCAGGCGGCGCGCTACGTACACATCTCGGTCTGGGGTGTTCTGTTGGCGACCGTCGCGCGCCTCGAAGTCGCTTTTGTCTGGTATGCGTTCACCATGGCGGCAGGCGTTGGCCGGTCGCTCGTCGAAAAACGCATGCGCGCCAACCCAAGCGCGTCGTTCTCAAGCCGAACCTATGCATTTGTCGGCATGGTCGCCTGCAGTTTTTGGGCTGCGGCGCCGATCCTCGCCTGGCATTCTGGCCATGAGATCGGGAAAGGCTTGGCGCTTTTTTACATTGTCGGCGGTTACATGCTTGCGACGGCGCAATTGCGATCAACGCCGTCAAATGCGCTGATCGTGACGTGTCCTTATGGCGTTGCGTTCTTATACCTGCTGATGTCCAGTTTTGGTTCGCCGGCGTTTTTGCTCATGCTGGCGGCGGCGCCTGTACTGGCGACAACGGTCGGCTATGTGTTGGTGTTCGGTTATTTGTCACAAACCGAAATGCAGCGGATGAGCGTGGAACGCGCCGCGCTGATCGATGCGCTGCAAGGCGCGCGGATTACGGCGGAAAAGGCCTCGCAGGCCAAGTCGATGTTTCTCGCCAATATGAGCCACGAAATTCGCACGCCGATGAACGGCGTTCTCGGTATGGCCGAGCTGTTGTCACAAACATCGCTCGATACGCGCCAGCGGCTTTACGCGGACACCATCCACAAGTCCGGCGGGGCGCTGCTCACGATCATCAATGACATTCTCGACTTCTCGAAGATCGAGGCGGGACGGCTTGAACTCGATGAGGCGCCGTTTGACCTCAGAAGCGCAATTGAAGACGTCGCCGCGCTTGTTGCGCCGCGCGCTCATGACAAACAGGTTGAGATCGTGGTGCGATATCAGCCATCGCTGCCGACCGGTCTTGTCGGCGACGGCGGACGTATCCGCCAGATCATCACCAACCTCGTTGGCAATGCAATCAAGTTCACCGAAAGGGGCTATGTCCTCGTTAGCGTCACTGGCGCTCAAGAGAAAAATACCGCAAACCTGCGTATCGAAGTCTCTGACACCGGCATCGGAATTGCGCCCGACAAACTTTCGCGCATTTTCGATTCCTTTGCGCAGGCCGACAGCTCAACGACACGCCGCTTTGGCGGCACCGGGCTTGGCCTGTCCATTTCGAAAAAGCTGGTTGAAGCGATGAATGGCCGCTTTGGCGTCGCCTCTGCGGTCGGCGACGGATCGAATTTCTGGGTCGACCTGACGTTGCCGGTCGCCGAACTTGCCGACCCCCGTTCGGAAGAACTGGTGCTTGCACATAACTGCCGCGTTCTTGTTGTCGATGACGTCGAGGTCAATCGCCAGATCGGGGTGGAACAGCTGGGCGCCTGGGGATTCCGGGTTGTGGCGGTCGAAAGCGCGTCACTGGCGATGAAGGCCTTGCACGATGCGATGGCGGCGGGCGATCCCTTTGATCTCGCCATTCTCGATTACTTCATGCCGGAAACGGACGGCGCGTCGCTTGCGGCGAACATTCGCGATGACGCTGTGATCGGCGAGACGTCGCTGCTCATCCTGACGTCGGTCGACCAGCAGGGAGATGCGCGTCGCTTCAGGGACATCGGCGTCGACGGCTATCTGATCAAACCGGCGCGCTCGGCGCTGCTGTTGACGACGATCAAGAAAATTCTTGGCAGCAAGGTGGCGCAGGCGGCAATCACCGAAGCGCTGAACCCGCCGCCAGTTGATGAAATCATCGCCGACGAAACAAGAATCCGTGTTCTTGTCGCGGAAGACAACGAAGTGAACCAGCTGGTTATCCGGCATATGCTTCCGGCGCGGAAATATCAGATCGCCATGGCGGCCAACGGCCGTGAGGCGATTGACGAATTCTCAAAGGGCGCTTTCGACATCATCCTCATGGATGTTTCAATGCCGGTCATGGACGGCCATGAAGCAACGCGCGCAATTCGTATGATCGAAGCAAAAGACGGCCGCTCGCGAACGCCGATCGTGTGTCTGACTGCACATGTCATGGCGTCCGATGTCGAGCAGAGCATGGCGGCGGGTATGGACGACTTCCTGTCGAAGCCGATCAGCCAAGACAAGCTCGAAAAAGTGATTGTCCGCTGCCTCGGCGGCGCCAACAAGGACGTGGCGGTCGCCTGATCCCGCCTAACCGGCAAGACGCTCCATCTCTTCAGAAGAAAGATCGTAATTGGCGTAGACGTTCTGAACGTCATCGCAATCGTCGAGCGCATCTATCATCTTCATCAGCGTGGCGGCTGAATCGCCTGCGACCTCGATGAGGTTTTGCGGCTTCCAGACAAGCTTCACCGAAGACGCTTCGCCAAATTGTTTTTCAAGTTCCGCCGCGACGCTCGCCAGTTCATCGGCTGCGGTATAGACCGTGTGACCGTCTTCGCTCGATTCAACATCGGAGGCCCCGGCTTCAATTGCGCCTTCAAGCATGGCTTCATCTCCAGCGACGTCCGCCGAATATTCCACCGCGCCGACGCGGTCGAACATGAAAGCGACCGACCCGGTTTCGCCGAGATTGCCGCCATTCTTTGTAAACGCCGCGCGCACTTCGCCAGCGGCCCGGTTGCGGTTGTCGGTCAGGACTTCGACGATGACGCCGATGCCGCCGGGGCCAAACCCTTCATAACGGATCTCTTCGAAGTTCTCGGTCCCGGCCGTCGATTTCTTGATCGCGCGGTCAATATTGTCTTTCGGCACCGACTGGGCCTTCGCCGCCTGAATGGCGAGACGCAGGCGCGGATTAAACGCCGGATCAGGCGCCCCCATTTTTGCGGCGACGGTGATTTCCTTGGACAGCTTGGAGAACAGCTTGGAGCGTCTTGCGTCCTGCTTGCCCTTGCGGTGCTGGATGTTCGCCCATTTCGAATGCCCGGCCATCGGGGACCTCAACTCTTGTTACTTGATGTGTTGAAGCGGGGGCCATACCAAGGCAGCGAGGTTCATTTCAAGAGGGCGGCGGGTAAATGCGCGATCTTAAAGGAAAAACGGTGCTGGTGACGGGCGCTTCGAGAGGGATTGGCGCCGCGATCGCGCAAGCGGCGACGGCGGAAGGGGCGCGCGTCATCCTCCACGCGACCGGGCCTGGCGCGGCGATCGAAAAGGTCGCGCGGGCGGTTTCCGCGCCTGCGACACATGTTCTCTTTGAGGATCTCGCGGCGCCGGGCGCCGGATTTCGCCTTTTTGACCGCGCGCTCGGCGCCGCGCCGCGTATTGATGGCGTCGTTAACAATGCCGGCGTTTACGTCGAGGCGCCGCTTACGGGATCGCGCGATCAATGGCGGGTCGCATGGGCGAAAACGCAGGCCGTCAACGAGATCGCGCCCGCCGATATCTGCTTTGCCGCGATTGATCATTTCCGCGCGATGGGCGGCGGCATCGTCGTCAATATTGCATCGCGCGCCGGGCATCGCGGCGATTCGATCGACGGCGCCGCCTATGCGGCGTCAAAGGGCGCGGTGCTCGCCATGACCAAGACATTCGCGCGGCAGCTCGCGGCGGAGAACATGCTTTTTTTTGCGATTGCCCCTGGCTGGGTGGAAACGCGGATGGCGCCAAAGGACATTGAGGCGCGGCAAAAAGCGGTGGCGGAAATTCCGTTGGGGCGCGTTGCGGATCCTGAAGAGATCGCCGCGACGACAGTCTTCCTCCTGTCCGGGGCCTGCGCCTCGGCGACCGGCGCGACGTTCGACATCAATGGCGCAAGTTACGTGCGCTGAGCGCCCGGCTCCGCCTGGTTGAGACACCCGCCAAGCCGCAACGGCGCAATTGAAATTGCGCGGCCCGAGGCGTCGGTTTCGATGATCACCGCGCAGAGCGTTGCTTCGCCCGCCGCAGGCTGGAACCGCTGCGACGGCATTTTGGTAAGGAAGCGGTTCAAGGGCTCGGTTTTCTCCATGCCGATGACGCTGTCATAATCGCCGCACATGCCGATATCGCTGATGAAGGCGGTTCCGCCCGAAAGGACGCGGTCGTCCGCTGTCGGCGTATGCGTATGGGTGCCGACAACGGCGGAAACGCGCCCGTCGAGAAAGTGACCCATCGCCTGTTTCTCGCTGGTCGCTTCGGCGTGAAAATCGACAATGATCGCATCGGCGTCGCGGCCAAGTTTTGCATCGCCGATTGCGGTGTCAATCGCGGCAAAAGGATCGTCGCAAGGATGCATCTCTACTTGCCCCTGCGCGTGCAGGACCATTACGGCGCGACCGTCCGGCGTCTGATAAAGCCCGGCGCCGCGTCCCGGATTTGACGGCGGGAAATTCAGCGGGCGCAGAAGGCGCTGCTCGGTGCGAAAAATTTCCGTTTCATCGCGCTGGTCGAACGCGTGATTGCCGGTGGTGATGACATCGGCGCCGGCTTCGAGAATGTCTTCAACAATCCGCGCCGTCACGCCAAAGCCGGCGGCGGCGTTTTCCCCATTGACGATGATGAAATCAAGCGAATGGCGGCGTTTGAGACGCGGCAATTCGTCGATCAGCGCGCGGCGGCCCGAGCGGCCGACAATGTCTCCGAAGATCGCGATTTTCATCGGTCAGCCTCGCCGGTCTAATTCATTGAGCGATAGGCCGCCCTTGCCCGAGACCAGGCGCACGACGATGTAAAGCAAAAGGCCAACGGGTCCGAACAGGAAACTGAAGAAAAGGCAAGGGATGACGAGGAAATGCGATACGCCGCGCCGCAATGCGTCGCGTCCGATCCACGCACCGATGAAAAGATCGAAAACCAGATAATGCGTCCAGCCGGTCAGAACGCCGTTCGGATGATCGAATAACGCCATCACGCCCTTAAGGCTTGAAAATCCGGCATCGGACGAATGCGCGCCGAAGAGCAGCGTATTGGCGAGGAAAAACATATAAAGCCCGCCATAAGCCAGCGGATAAACGCCGCTGTGGACAAGCGCGCGCGTCGGTGACCATTGGGGCGCAAAAACCAGCAGCATCCAGGCGGGAACGACGCCGGCATTGATCAGGGTGTAGACTGTTTCCGGCGTCATCACCGCCTCGCTCTCTTTTGCATGTCAGGGAAATTTGCACGCGACTTCGATCGCTTCGCGTTCTGTGATGATCCAGTCGAGACGCTGGTCGGCCTTGCTCATCGGAACCCTGTCGACCTCCTGAGCGGCGAAGGCGTAGCCGACGGCAAGGACATCGCCTTTTGCGCGGAGCGCCGCGAGCGTTCGGTCGTAATAGCCGCCGCCATAGCCAAGCCGCCCGCCATCGCGCGAGAAGGCGAGAAGCGGCGTCACGATCAGTATCGGCGTTACTTCCGGCGCGCCCTCCGCCGGCGTCATCACGCCATAGCGATCGGCTTCAAGCGGGTCGCCGTCGCGAAACGCGCGAAAGGTCAGCGCCCCGCGCTTCTTCGGCGTCACCGGCAGCGCGATTTGAAATCCGCGTTCGAGCAGCGCTCCAGCGAGCGGCCTTGTATCAAGTTCGTCCTTCATTGGGTGGTAGAGCGAAATGACCGCGCCGGAAGGTATCGGCGCGTGGTCAAGAAAAACGCGCGCCGCATGCCGTCCCGCGTCCGGGCGCGCCTTAGCCGCGGCGCGCCGTTCAGCGCCCATCCGCAAGCGGAGGATTTCCTTTGAGCCAAAACCAGGCGCGATGGGCGGAAGCGGCGGCAGCACTAAGACGGTACTTTCTCTTGCGGTCGAAAAAAGCGCCGCCCTGGCCGTCGGACATTGATTCGCCCTGGACCCTAAGGACCAGGTGGGCGCCGCATGATGGAGACCACGGTCTCCGCCAGAGGCAGCTCCCGTTCTGTGAGATACGGCCCCGGGGAATGTTGTCCAGACGCGCCGGGCAGCAAGAGAGGAGATAGGCGCGAGCGACCCTCGCGTAAAGGGGATGAGCCAGCTTTAAGGTTCGGCCGTTTGCGGGGGCGTCGTTAGCACCGCCGCCAGCATGTCGACGCCGTCAAGAAAATTCCCGAGGCGAAGGTTTTCATTGGGGCTGTGCTGGTTGTTGTCGATGTTGACGGTCGGCACGACAGCGGCGGGTATCCCGAGCGTTTCGACCAGCGGCGCAATCGGGATCGACCCGCCGGCGCTGCGAATAAGGATCGGTTCTTCGCTGTAGAGGCTTTTGAGCCCATCGCGCGCAACAAGGCCCGCCTCTGAATCAAAGTCAGAGCGAAAGGCGCCGTAACTGGTCTCTGCGGTGAAAGTCGCAATCTTTGCATGCGTCAGACGTTCCTCGTCGCTCGGCGCATGATCGATCACGTAATAGCTCGCATCGGCGATGTGCTGGCGGACGAGGCCGATAAGACGCGCCGGATCTGTTTCCTTGACGGTGCGGATATCGATTTCGGCAGTCGCGCTGTCCGGGATGATGGTTCTCGAATCCTTGCCGGTCCACCCGGAAGCAAGACCGCAAATGTTCAGCGACGGATATTGAATTGATTCCTGAAGGTTCGGCGCAACCTTGTCGGCCTCGAGCAGTCCCATGTCCTTGAGAATCGTTTCTTCATCATCGGGCACGGCGGCGAGTACCGCCTTCACGTCCTTGCTCAGCATGACGCCGTCATAAAATCCCTTGATGCGAACGCGCCCGTCGTCCGATTTCATCGACGCCAGAAGCTTTGCAAGGGCAAGCGCAGGGTTCGGAACGAAATTGCCGTAATGACCGCTGTGTTGCGGCGTCTTCGGACCGTAGACAGTCAAGGTCACGGTGGAAATCCCGCGCGCGCCAAAGGTTACGGTCGGCTTGTTTGACGCATGCGGCGGCCCGTCGAAGATCAGCAGGAAGTCCGCGGAGAGAAGGTCGCGATTTGCCGCTACAACGCCGGCGAGATGCGGCGAGCCAAGCTCTTCTTCTGTGTCGATGATGACTTTGAGATTGTACGCCGGCTCCCTGCCTTCGCGGGACAGCTTATCGAGGGCCCGCATGAACTGCGTCATCGGGCCTTTGGAGTCTGATGCCGAGCGCGCAAAGACGCGCCAGTCCGGATTGATCTTTTCGCCCTCAACCGGCCAGTCGATGCCGCGCCATCCGCCAGCGCCGTCGCTTTCCTTCATCGTCGCCCGCCAGGGCGAAGGCTGGTTCCATCTTGCAGGATCGACCGGCTGGCCGTCGGCCTGCAGATAGATCAGCGCCGTTCGTGTCGCCCCGGGACTTGCGCGTTCGGCGAAGAGCGCCGGCGCGCCGGCGGTTTCAAGGCGCGTCGTCGCAAACCCGCGCGCGGCGAATTGCGGCTCCAGCCATTCAACCAGTCTGATGATATCTTGCGTATTGTGAGCGTCATTCGGAAGGCTGAGAAACTTGCGGTAGAGGGAAAGCGATTCCGCCTGGTCGTTTGTGAGAGCAATTTCAGCGGGCCGTTGCGCAACGGCGCCTCCCGGAGCGATAATCAGCGTCATAGTGGCTGCAATAATCTTCATCATCGGGTGCGACTTTCTCCAATTGGCGGCGATCAATGACGATGAATTACGACAGCCCGTCAACCTCGCCGTTGGGATCGACAGTTATCCTTTCGGCTGACGGGATTTTGGGAAGCCCCGGCATCGTCATGATCTCGCCGCAGATGGCGACGACAAAGCCGGCGCCCGCCGAAAGGCGCGCCTCGCGCACGCGCAGCAAATGGCCTTCTGGCGCGCCGAGTATTTTGGGATCATCCGAAAAACTGTACTGCGTCTTGGCCATGCATACAGGAAGGGCGCCGAAACCCATTTCTTCAAAGCGCGCCAGCGCCTTTGCGGCGGCGGGTTCATAGGAAACGGCGCCGGCGCGATAAAGGCGTGTTGCGATTGTCTCGATCTTGTCCTTGAGCGGCAGGCTGTCCGGATAAAGCGGGCGAAAATCCGCCTCGCCCATTTCGACAATCTCGACGACGGCTCTGGCGAGATCTTCCGCACCGGCCGATCCTTCCGCCCAGTGCCGGCACAAGATAGCGCGGGCGGCGACTTTCGCCGCCGCCGCCTCAACCTCAGCAAATTCAGCGTCGGTGTCCGTCGAGAATCTGTTGATTGCAACCACAACGGGAACGCCAAAGCTCCGCACATTCTCGATATGGCGTTGCAGATTGACCACGCCGTGTCTGACGGCGTTGACGTCTTCGTTGCCGAGTTCCTTTTTGGAAACGCCGCCATTCATCTTAAGCGCGCGCACTGTTACGACAATAACAGCCGCTTTGGGGCGGAGGCCCGCCTTTCGGCATTTGATGTCAAAGAATTTTTCCGCGCCGAGATCGGCGCCAAACCCCGCTTCGGTGACGACGTAATCGGCAAGCGCAAGGCCGGTCCGCGTTGCAATGACGGAATTGCAGCCATGCGCAATATTGGCGAACGGCCCGCCATGCAGGATCGCCGGATTGTTCTCCAATGTCTGCACGAGGTTGGGGAGGATTGCGTCTTTCAATAACGCGGTCATCGCGCCTTCGGCCTTAAGTTCCTTCGCCGTGACCGGCGACCCGTCCCGCTTCCGGCCAATTATGATGGCGCCAAGCCGGCGTTGCAGATCGTCAAGATTTTCAGCGAGGCAGAATATCGCCATCACCTCCGATGCGACGGTAATGTCGAAACCGGTCTGGCGCACGAAGCCATTATTCGCGCCAAGGCCAATCACGACATCCCGCAAGGCGCGGTCATTCATGTCAAGAACGCGCCGCCAGGTGATCGTGCGCGGATCGATATCAAGCGCATTTCCCCAGTTGAGGTGGTTGTCGATCAGCGCCGAAAGAAGATTATGCGCCGACGTGATGGCGTGAAAGTCGCCCGTGAAATGCAGGTTGATGTCTTCCATCGGCGCGACCTGGCTCATACCGCCACCGGTGGCCCCGCCCTTGACGCCAAAACACGGCCCAAGAGAGGGCTCGCGCAGCACTGTCACCGTTTTCTTGCCGATGCGATTGAGCGCGTCGCCAAGGCCGACCGAAGTCGTCGTTTTGCCTTCGCCGGCGGGCGTCGGATTTATGGCGGTGACGAGAATAAGTGCGCCTTTTTCACGCGCTTTCAGGTCGCCCAATTGACGGATGTCGATTTTTGCCTTGGCGCGGCCATAAGGAACAAGCGCGTCCGCCGAAAGGCCGAGTTTCTTGCCGATGACGTCAATCGGCGCCAGCGTCGCCTTACGAGAAATTTCAATGTCGCTTGTCACGTGGGTCCCCGCCTGTTTTTGTTTTGGCGGACCCTATCGGCGCCGCGCCGACGTTACAACTGCTGCATCTGGCGAATTACGCGGCTGTTCAGGAAGTGAATTTGTACAGGCCGATTTGTGCGGCGCCGTAATGGCGGCGGTCGTCCTCGATGAAGCCGCTGACGGTGATAGCGTCTTCTTTTTGTCCCTGCTCGACGATGACGAGCGCGCCGTCGGCGAGCCATCCGCCCGTCGCCAGCGCTTCGAGCGCCGGTCCCGTCAAGTCCTTCCCATACGGAGGATCGAGAAAGGCGAGAGTGAACACTGGTCCAACGCCCGCCGGCTTGTCGCCAAGCATGATCGCGGAGCGCCTGTGAACCCGGGTTGATCCAAACAGGCCAAGCGCTTCGACATTGTCGTGGATGGCGCCGCGCGCTGCACTGTCAGTTTCGACGAACAGACAGAAGGACGCGCCGCGCGACATCGCTTCAAGGCCAAAGGCGCCGGACCCTGCGAACAGATCGATGACGCGTGCGCCCTCGATCGCGAAGCCGTCCTTGTGCGCGAGTATGTTGAACAGCGACTCGCGGGTTCTATCGGCGGTCGGCCGCGTGTCGCGGCCTTTCGGCGCGACGATCGGGCGACCAGCGAATTTCCCAGCAATGAGGCGCATTAGTCGTCGCTGTCGTTTTGATGGCCAGCGAGCGCGCGTTCCTGCAGGGCGCGCTCCGCAGCCGCTTTTTCTTTTTCAGATTTCGTCCGTCCGAATTTGGCGCGATTGTTTTCCGCCGCATTTTTCTTGTCGGCCGCGCATTTTTTCTTCCGCGCGCGATTGAGATTGACGATGTCGGCCATTTCTAGATCCCGAGCGCGTCGCAGGTCTTCTTGCCGAGTTGTTCGCGCATCTGCTTTGCCGGCACTTCTTCAATGCCGCCTTCGTCGAGCCCGCCCAGTTGAAACGGTCCGAACGCGGTGCGGATGAGGCGGTTCACGGTAAGGCCGAGATGCTCCATGACTTTGCGGATTTCGCGGTTCTTGCCTTCGGTGATTGAAGCGGTGATCCATTGGTTCCCGCCTTTGGTCTGGTCAAGAGCCGCCTTGATCGGCTTGTACTCGACGCCGTCGATCTTGACGCCCGCCGACAGCGCGTCGAGCGCCTTCTGATCGGTCTTGCCATAGGCGCGGATCCGATACCGCCGCACCCAGGCGTTGGCCGGAAGTTCCAGCTGCCGCGCCAGCGCGCCATCATTGGTGAGCAGCAAAAGACCCTCGGTCGTCAAATCGAGGCGTCCGATCGAAATGACGCGGGGTAACCGCTCGCCGATCGCTTCGAACACGGTCGGGCGTCCTTGCGGGTCCTTGTGCGTTGTCACCAGGCCCGCAGGTTTGTGATAGCGCCACAAACGTGGCGGCTCCTTCGTCCTGACGCGCGTGCCATCGATACGGACGTCCATGCCGTCCTTGACCTTGAACGCGGGCGTCGTCAGCGTTTTGCCGTCGACGGTGACAATCCCCTGCTCGATCAGCTTTTCGGCCTCACGGCGCGAGGCGACGCCGGCGCGCGCCAGATATTTCGCGATACGCTCGCCGTCCTTGTCGAGGCTGGTCTGTTTTTTGGGCGCGTCGGCGCTCATAGTTAATTGGTCCTTAAGGGCGCGCCGGTCTTATGCTCGCCAAAGCAATGATTTGTCGAGGGCGGCGATGGACCTCAAGGAAGAACAGGCGATCGGCGGCGATCCGGCTTCGCACTGGTATTATATTTCCAAGGGCAGGGCGATCCTCTCGCTGATCGGGGCGGGGCCTTATCCGTCGATCCTCGATGTCGGGGCGGGGTCGGGAGTCTTCTCGCGCATGCTGACCGACTCCGGCGTCGCCGGGAGTTCCGTGTGCGTCGATCCGAATTACACTGACGCGTTCCTCGCGGCGGACGATCCGGCGCCAATCGATTTTGTCCGTTCCGTTACGGAAACGGACGCTTCACTCGTCCTGATGATCGACGTTATCGAGCATGTCGATGACGATGTCGCGCTTATTGCCGACTATGCCCGAATGGCGACGCCGGGAACAAAATTCCTGGTCTCGGTTCCCGCTTTCAATTTTCTGTGGTCATCGCACGATGAATTTCTGGAGCACCGGCGGCGTTACACGCTCGAGACGCTTGAGAATTCCGTGAGGGCTGCCGGGCTACAGCCCGTTTCTCTGCGCTACTTTTTCGGCATGCTGTTTCCAGCGGTCGCGGCGATGCGCATCGCCGACCGGGCGCTGAAGGGCGACAAGGACGCGACAGAAAGCGCCCTCAAGCCGTCGCCGGAATGGCTGACAAAAATGCTGATTGCGATCCATGATCTCGAACGCGCGACCCTGTTTCCGGTCAACCGCCTCGCTGGCGTCACCGCATTTTGTCTCGCCGAGAAACCGCGTTTGCTGGCGAAAACGGCGGACGCCGCCTAAAAGGCGGACATGACTGCCGACAAAGATCACAAGCTGATGGCCTTCGCGCTCGACGAGGCGCTCCGCGCGGCGGCCACGGGCGAGGCGCCGATCGGCGCGGTTCTTGTCAGCGCAGACGGCGACGTGCTTGCGGCGGCGGGAAACGCACCAATCGCCTCGCATGATCCGACGGCCCACGCGGAAATCCGCGTCCTGCGGGCGGCGGCGGCGAAGCTCGGCAATTACCGGCTTGCTGGCGCGACGCTTTATGTGACCCTGGAGCCCTGTGCGATGTGCGCCGGGGCCATTTCCCATGCGCGGATTGCGCGCCTTGTTTTTGCCGCGGAAGATCAAAAAGGCGGAGCGGTTGTCAATGGCGTGAAGTTTTTTGAGTCCGCGACCTGCCACTGGCGCCCGGAGATTGTGCACGGCGCTTTTGCGGAGGAATCATCGGCGCTGTTGAAGGAATTTTTCCGGGCGCGGCGCTGACGCTTCTGGTGTTATCAGTTATGGCGCATTCATTCGCCGCCGCGCGCCGTTAGAAACGACCGAATGACGCCGGAAGCAACACGCCCCCAATGACCGCCAATTCAATTACGCATTTTCGCCGCCGCCTTCGCGAACTCTATTTTGGCACAAGCAGGCCTGCGACCAGGTTCCAGTCGATGTGGCTGATTTTCGATATCATCGTTGTCGTCTTTTTCCTGACAGCGCCGTTTGTTGAGCGCGGCAACGCCTTCCTCGCACTGGACTATACAATCGCTGCGGTTCTGGCGCTCGACCTTGCGGCGCGCGCCTGGGAGTTTCATGACCTGAAGCACTGATTGCGACGGCCCCTTGTCTGGGCGGACTTAGCCGTGACTGATGCAAGGGTCAGTCGAGCGCCAGAATATTCCTGACAAGAACTAGATCTTCCGGCTTGTCGACGTCGATTGCTGCTTCCGCCGTCGCCAGCGGTACGAGGCGCGCCGCAACCTTCGTCTTGCGCAGGATGGTTCGCTCAAGACCCGCTCGGCTCATTTGCCCGGTCAGATAGGAAAGTGCTGTCAATACGCCAATTTCCCGCGCCATCGCCGCCGGATTCTTGCGTTTGCTTTCCAGCCTTCGCCAGAAACCGGCAAGCCCCTTTGCCCGCGCGCCGGCAAACCAGAAAAGATTGGCGCCCGAAAAGCTGATATCCTTGAGGCGAATGAAGGTGCGGCGCGAACCTGGAAACCGCGCTTCATATACGGCGCGGTCGACACAAGCCGCCGCCGCATCGCCTTTTTGCGCATCGTCGAGAAAGACGCGCACCATCTCACCCGTCAACAGGGCGTGATCGCAGGTTGTCACCAGCAACGCGCGTTCGCCGGGGAGACTTTCAATTGACGAAAGCACGGTTTTGGCCGGCGAACCTTCAGCGTCAATGAAAGTCCAGCCGTCAAGACCGGTCAGCGCCGCGGAAATAGCGCCACGCACATCGTCGGGCGCGGCAATGCGGATTGCTGCAATCCGTTTTGACATTTGCAGCGCTTCGACGACGCGGCGGATCAGCGTCTTGCCGCCGGCGATCAAGAGCGCCTTGTGCGGAACATTGTCGATGGCGGCGAGGGGATCAGCCTCGCCGCTGCGGCGTCCCGCCAGCACGACGGCGTCGACTGGCAATGCGGCGATTGAAATCGTGGGTTCGGCGCGGGTCATGAGCGAAACGGCAGGAGGTTGCGGCGTTCGGCTGTGTTGACGGCGCCGCTTGCCGGGTCAAGCTCTCTCACCTCCACATCAATGCGCCAGCCGCCCGTCGCATCGCCGTCAATGGTGAATAGATTGTAGCGGGCAGGGCGATATTTTCCGCGGGTGACAGGGTGCGACGCCGACGCGCCGCCGACCACGGGCCGGGCGCCGCCATTCGTCTCGACATGCGACCAGACCGAGTGATGCGTGTGGCCATGGAGGATGAGTTCGACGCCGGCGTCGTGAACGGCCGCGCGTAACGCCGCTGCGTCATCGAGCGCCTTTCGCCGCGAGACCGCGCCCTCCGTTACCGGGTGATGAAGCACAAGGACGCGGCACCGGGCCTCGCCGCCTAGCATGGAAAGGACGTCGCCGATCCGCTCAATCTGTGCGGGTCCAAGCCGGCCGGTTGCAAGCTCCGGCGCAGTCGGCGGGGACGAGTTGGCGAAAATCAGGCTGACCGGCCCGACTGACCGAACGAACGGAAAGTCGGCGGCGTCTCGCGGCATGCGGTCGAAGGTGTCGCCGGCGTGGCGGCCCACCATGTACGCGGCGAACCGGCCAGCCCCTTGCGCCCACGGAAGGCGCACATAGGCGTCGTGATTACCCGGCGCATACGCCGTGACAGCGTCATCAAAGCGTCCCTCAAGCCATTGAACCGCTTCCGAAAATTCGCTCTCAAGTGAGATGTTAACGAGGTCGCCGGAAATCGCGGTGAAATCCGCTGCCGCCCGGCGGCAATCCGCAACGAGGGCGTCAAGCGCTTCTTGTGTGTGGCGATGCCGGCGGTTGCGAACCCAGGACAGGTAGCCAAGCGCCCGCTTGCTCATCAGATCCGAGAGCGCGGGACGCACGGGAATTGGCAGGTGCAGATCGGTCAGATGGGCAAGGCGCATCGCCGCCCTTTGTCACGAAACTGTAGGTTCCGGCAAGAAATCGCTAAAACTGGCAGGCCCGGTTCGTGACTTTATTATGCAAGTTAGGTATCATTTTTGTGACAGGGCTGGGCTGCCTGGCCTGCCATTTTTGGCGGGCGTCGTGGCGTGCGGCTGTAGATGCGAGGACAAGCCGTGGCCGCCGTCGGGCTGATCATTAACGAACGCAGTAGTAGGGTGCGGTCGATTCTTGGCGATCTGCTCCACGTCGCGCGCCAATTCCCGAATGTGCGCCCCAGCGTACTCAACGGCATCGAAGGGCTTGATCAAACCCTGGCGGATTTGAACCGGGCGAATGTCGATACGGTCATGGTCGCTGGCGGCGACGGCACCATCCAGGCGGCGTTTACCGACGCCATCAACATGCGGCGATTTGAACACACCCCGCATTATGTCGCCGTGCCCTGCGGCATGACCAATGTGATCGCGGCAGATTGCGGCCTCAAGGGGTCTCCTATTGACGCCATTGATCAGTTCCTGTGGCGGCGCAATCAGGGCGAAGTGAAACGCCAGAAACGCGCCCTGATGGGCGTCCGCATCGGCGAGAATACTGCGCCGGTCTACGGCTTCTTCCTTGGCGCTGGCGCGTTCTACACGGCAGTCAAGTTCTCACGTTCCGAAATTCAATCGAAAGGCGCGCAACGCTCGCTGGCCATGGGGCTAACGATCGGCGGCGCGATCCTCAGTGCTGCGTTCAGCGACAAGCCTGAAGAACCGCCGCTGGTTGCGGATTTGCGGTCGATGAATGCGCCGCTCTTAGGCGAACAGCCGATGACGATGGCGCTGATGACGACGCTTCGCAAACTTGTGCTCGGCGTCAATCCGTTCTGGGGCGCCGGACCCGGCGCGCTGGCGATCACAACGATCGGCTATCCGGCGCACAAGATGTTGGCCGCTGCGCCATCTGTGTTACGGGGCAAGTCGAAGCCATGGTTTGAAAGCGCTGGATATCGCAGCTGGCGAACCGACAATCTCGATGCGGATTTCGAGGGTACGGTGGTTTTTGATGGCGAACTGTTCCCGGTAAAGCGTGGAGAGCAGTTCACCATCGAGACGACGCACGACGCTGAATTCCTGAATTGACAGGGCATTCCGCAACCTCACCGGAATCCTTACTCGACGGCGTGCTGGCAACGCCGGCGCCCGATGCTGCGATGACGCTTGCCGCCGCGCTCGCCGAAAAATACCCGGGCGCAGCGATTTTTCTTTACGGGTCAGGGATCAGTGTCAGCGCCGACGAAAATCCGGCGGACATACTTTTCGACTTTTATGTCATCGCGCCCGATTACCGCGACGCCATCAAAAATGCCGTTGAACGTCTGGCCGCGCGTGCGATCCCGCCAAATGTCTATTATATGGAGATTGACGCGGGCTACGGAAAATGGCGGTGTAAATACGCGCTGCTCTCCGAGGACGCCTTTGACAGGCTTGTCGGCGGCAGTACGTTTCATTCCTATTTCTGGGCCCGCTTTGCGCAGCCCTGCCGCCTTGTTGTCTGCCCGGCGGCGCTTCGGCCGCGCATGGTCGCAGCGGTCAGGCGTGCGATCGAAACATTCCTGCAACGCTCGCAAGGGCTGGCGGATGATCCGCAAGACTGGCGCGCGGTCTGGCTTGCCGGGCTGAACGCCTCTTACCGGGCCGAGCTTCGCGCCGAGACATCGGACCGCGCGGCCAAGCTCATCGTCAGTTACGGCGACTGGCCGCAAAAGGTCGCCGCCTTCGCGCTTGATCCGGCGTGCGGAAGATCTTCGGCTGCTGCATTGGCATGGCGTCTTCGTGCGCTCGCCGGAGCGCTTCTATCGATCGCACGACTGCTGAAAGCAACGACGACATTCCGCGGCGGGCTCGACTATATTGCGTGGAAGGTGAAGCGGCATGCCGGTGTCGATGTCGCGGTCAAACAATGGGAGCGCGACCATCCCTTTCTTGCAGCGCCGATCGTCGCGGCGCGCTATTATAGACTGCGGGCCGCCACGCGCCGGCAAGACAGCGCTGTCAGTACCAGATAACGGAAATCGATCCGCCGGGGTTGTCGGCGCCGATAAATTGCCCGCCATCTGCAACGCCAAGCGTTCTGCCGTCTGATCCAAGATCCCAAAGAGCGCCATGCAGGAATGCGGTCCCGCCTGCGCGCGCTCCGGTCAAACCGATGCGGCCGGGCAACGCGTAAGTTCGCCACGCGTCGCCTTCGCTCAGCCTGCCATAGTCATCGGGTGAGACATCTTCAGGTGTCGGCGTCACATATCCGGTCCATTGGCGCGTCCATTCGCCATCGCCCTGAAGGAAAGCGGGAACGGCGATTGCATCAGCCCCGGCGGATGACAGTTCTGAATAGAGTTCAGGGTGCCAGGAATCGGCGCAAATCAGCACGCCCAATTTTCCGGCCGGCGTATCGAAGACAGGCATGGGCGCCTCGCCCGCAGCGGTGAAGCTTGCTTCGTTGGGAATTGGATGGCGTTTGAAAATGAGCGGCGGCGCCACCGATCCGTCCGGCGCGAAGACCGCGCTCACATTGTAAAGCGCGCCAGGGCGGGTTGATATCTCGCCGCTTTCAATCGATGGATTTTCGAGCACGATCGATCCGGCGACAATCGTTGCGCCATAGTCGCGCGCCAGTGACGAAAAAACATCTGAATAGTCTGTCGCCATCGAGCGGCTTCGCGAGCGGAAGATTGCCGCAGCGGACCGATCCTGTTCCGGCGAATCCATCAGCGTATTGGCAAACATGACCGGATGATCGGCGACAAGCGCAATCGTGGCGACGGCGAGCGTTGAAGCCCGGTAAGCGAGCGGCGGCGCCTTGGCGGCGACAAGCCATGTGCCTACATGCTCCGGAAACACCACGATGGTTTTCCCGGTGATCCAACCGCGCGCCTTCGCCTCATCAAGATAGGCGGCAAGGGCGTCGTGAAGCGTCGTCGCGCTCTGGTAATCGCGCGCCGACAATGCGGGTTCGACGAGCAGCAGCGCCCTGTCTGACGGCCCGCCGAAGTCCCGTGTTGTAATCGACGGATGCTGGTTCGCGGATGGCAGCGGCCATTCGAGCCAAGCTGCAAAAAAGAATGCAATAGCCGCAATCAATACCATCAACCGCACTGCGTATCCCCAATATATCGATGTTGATGCTAACGGACGGCTTGTACGCGCGCCAGTAGTCTGAATCCGGGTCAGTTGCCGGCGTTGGTTGCCACCGGCCGAGCTGCCGGCGGGCGGACTGTGCTGCGTTTCGCGACAGCGTATTTCGATTTATCATCAGGCATGGCCGCTGACGGCGCGAGCGTCGCGGTTCATCATCGTAAAGACGCCTCAATACCGTCAGGCCTTTTGGGTGAGGCCCAGTCTGCCGCCGGCGCTTGCGCGAAGTTTTCCCCACCAGCCGCGATTGCTGAGGTACCATTTAACAGTGCGGCGCATGCCTTCCTCTATCGTCAATGAGGGCATCCAGCCAAGCTCGCGGCTGATCTTGGTTGCATCGATCGCATAACGCAGATCATGTCCCGGCCGGTCGGTTACAAATTCAATGAGATCCTCATGCGGATGATTCTTCGCCGCCATCTCATCCATCAAATGGCAGATGAGGCGGACTAGATCGATATTTCGCCGTTCATTGTGGCCTCCGATATTGTAGGTCTCGCCGAGGCGGCCCTTGTGGAGGACGGTCAACAAGGCGTTGGCGTGGTCTTCGACATAGAGCCAGTCGCGAATGTTTTCGCCCTTGCCATAGACCGGAATAGGGCGGCCCTCGAGCGCGGCGATCACCGCGACGGGAATGAGTTTTTCCGGAAACTGGAAGGGCCCGTAATTGTTCGAGCAATTGCTGGTGACAACCGGGAGCCCAAAGGTTTTATGCCAGGCGCGGACGAGAAAGTCGGACGAGGCCTTCGAGGCTGAATAAGGCGAATTCGGCTTGTAGGCGGTCTCTTCTGTAAACAGACCCGTTGGGCCGAGCGTCCCATAGACTTCGTCGGTCGAGACATGGTGAAACCGGAAGCGGTCCCTGGCTTCGCCTTTCAGCGCATCATGGTAACGCCTCGCCTCCTGCAGCAGAGCGAAAACACCGACAATATTGGTCTCGATGAAGGCGCCTGGACCGTCGATCGAGCGGTCGACATGGCTTTCGGCCGCAAGGTGCATGATCGCATCGGGGCGATGTGTCTCGAGAACACCACGAACCGCGTCAGCGTCGCAGATATCGCCTTTGATAAATGCGTAACCTTCGCGCGTGTCATACCCGGCGAGATTTTCAAGATCTGCGGCGTAGGTCAGCTTGTCGAAATTGACGACCTCAAAACCCCGATCCAGCGCCTGACGCACGACCGCCGAGCCGATAAAGCCGGCGCCGCCTGTCACCAGTATCTTCATTGAAACCCTCTCGGCGGTTACAGCTGCTGGCCCTTGTTTAAGCATCGTCGGGCGGCAAAGGCCATAACCTCTTTGCCGCGACTGAGGTCGCGCGCCCAATTAACCTTAAGTCGGTCGCGAAAGCTTGGCTCAATTATTGAATCAGTTGCATTTGATTTCGAATAATTGAGGGGAGATTATCAATCATGCGAGCGATCGGAACAATGGCTGGCGCCTGCGCGCTGAGCCTCGCGGCGACGATAAGTCTGGCGGCGGATATTCCGGTATCCGATCGGTCCGGGTTGAACGCCGCGCTGGCGTCGGCGGCTTCCGGCGACCGCATCCTGCTTTCGCCAGGGAATTATGGGGCGCTCGATCTGCGTCATTCGCACTTTTCGCCGGCGGTGACCGTCGCGGCCGCCAGTCCCGCCTCGCCTCCTGTCTTTACATCAATCTCTGTCGATGACGTCAGCGGGCTCGTCTTTTCAACTCTGAGAGTTGAGTTTGGACCTACGCAGGCGCCATTGACGACCACCGCCATCAAAATTCTCGGCGGGGACGACATCCTCCTTACCGAGCTTGAGGTCCTTTCAGCCGATGACGGTATTGCCGAAAACGACGCATTTGGCGTCAACATCCGCAGCAGTAAACGGATTACCGTTCGCGACAGTGACATCCATCACGTCTATCGCGGCATTGCTGCGCTGGAATCCGACGATGTTGTCATCCATCACAACAAGATCCACAATGTCGGATCGGACGGCGTCGTGGGCGGCGGCCTTGTGCGCTTACTCATTGCCGACAATTATTTTGCTGATTTCTTAATTGCCGATCTGGACGATCCGCATCCCGATGCGATTCAATTATGGTCGCGCAACGCGACGCGAGCGAACGCGGACATAACCATCACGGGAAATCTGATCCGCCGCGGCGCGGGTGACCCCAGTCAGGGAATTTTTATCAATACGCCGGAAATCGCTTCGGCGAACTTACTGATTGCGCATAACGTCGTCGAACAGACTATGGGGCAGGGTATCTATGTCGGAAACGCCGCTGGAGTCAGTATTCGCAACAACACCGTGATACCTGCCGACTATCGAATTGACAGACCCGGTATTGAAGTTCGCTTACCCTTTGCGAATACAGACGTATCCGACAACATCGCCTTGTCTTACCGACTTCCGGTCGGCGTTGCGTCATCCGGCAATATTGCCGCCGATTATTTCAATCCCTGGATAAAAGAGTATATTGGCGCCCATATCGCCGATCCGGCGGCGCCATCCGTCGCGGCCGACTTCGCCCCGCTCGGCGCTGCGGGCGCTGCGGCCTATGTGAAGGATCTCTGGCCCGGCGATCCAGCTGCTCCGCCGGGATCATTGCAGCCAGCGCCGATCATCGCCGATCTTGATTATTCAAACAGCGTTGTCGATTCCGCGCCTGATCCCGTTCCGGTCGCAGCGACGGTCTCATCCTCTGGACAAATATTCTATATGTCGGATGCATCGCCAAAGCTGACCGCAGCACTCGATCTTGCGATCGACGCACGTGCGGCCTTACCGTCCTTGTCGCCGGTGTGGCGTTTATTGGCGACCGTTCCGAATTCGTACGAATTTCGTGTGAACCGCAACCGTATCCGAATTTCTGTGTGGACAGCGGCGGGCGTCACCCAGCTTGAAGGCATCGACGATGCGATGCTTGATCTTGCGCCCCACGATATCCGGGCTACTTTTGACGGCGTCTCGGGGACCTTGTCACTGTTCCTGGATGGCAGGCGGATATCAAGTCGCGCAGCGCCGACTGGCCCCATTGCCTATTATCCCACCCGACGTCTTTACGTCGGCGGCGCACCGTGGGGATTGAATTTCGAGGGCGGCGTCAAGAAATTGAAAGTGGCGCGCTGACCTGTCAGGCGCCGGCTTTCTTCGCATATTCCCAGGCCATCGTCGCGAGCGGGGCAACAGACTCGCCCATCTTGACACCCTCCGGCGACGAGGCGTTCCCCTGCAGCGCGCGCGCATATACGCCCTGCGCAATCGAGCTCAAGCGAAACATGTTGTAGGCGAGGCAGAAATCGAAATCGCCGAGCGATTTGCGGCCGGTCTTTGCGCAGTAATGCGCGACCGCTTGCTGGAGCGAGGGAATGCCAAGTGATTCGAGATCAAGCCCGGCAAGCCCGCCTCGAATTGTCGGCGGAAAATGCCAGACCATCAGGAAATAGGTAAAATCGGCGAGCGGATGACCAAGGGTCGACAACTCCCAATCAAGAACCGCCCGCACTTTCGGCGCCTTGGGATCAAGGATGACATTGTCAAAACGGAAATCACCATGAACGATCGACACGGCGTCATCCTTGGGAATGGCGGTCGGCAGCCATTCGATCAGCCGGTTCATCGGCTCGATCTCCGATGTTTCAGCGGCCTTGTACTGCTTCGACCAGCGATCGATCTGCCGTTCGAAATAATTGCCGGCCTTGCCGAACTCGCCAAGACCGGCCGCCTTGAAATCAATTGAATGAAGCCCGGCCATGACGTCAATCAATTCGAAATAGAGCGCGCCGCGTTCGGCGGGGGCGACGCCCGGAAGACTCGCATCCCAGAAAATGCGGCCGTCAACGCAATCCATGATGAAAAAAGCGGTCCCGATCACATTCGCGTCTTCGCAAAGCGCATAGGTTTTTGGAACCGGAAATCCCCGCCCGCCGAGCGCTGTGATCACCCGATACTCGCGGTCTACCGCATGCGCTGACGGGAGCAGCTTGCCGGGCGGCTTGCGCCTCAACACGTATTTCTTCGCCGGCGTCTCCAACAGATATGTTGGATTGGACTGACCGCCCTTGAATTTCATGACGGTCAACGGGCCTTTGAATCCGTCGACATGGGCCTTCATGTAACGGGCAAGCGCCGCCTCGTCGAATTTCAGGCGATCCGGCGTTTCGGTAACGCCGGAAAAATCAGGCTCACTTGCTTGGCCCATGGTGTGCGTTCCTTCAGGCGGCTTTGGTGAAATGTTCGATGACAAGAAAGGCGCCAATCGCGACGAAGCCGAATCCGGCAATCAGCTTCAGCGGCAGGAAGGTCAAATAGCGCTCCGCCGCGGCGCCCAAGAGGACGGCGATCGCCGTTGACGCCGCCAGCGCCAGCGACGCCGCCGCAAACACAGTCAGATGCGAAGTCTGTTTGTCCGATGCGAAAAGTACCGTTGCGAGCTGGGTTTTATCGCCAAGTTCTGCAAAGAAAACAGTGAGAAATATTGTCACAAAAGCGTTCATGCCGTGATTGTCCTCAATTTGCGATGAAACTCAAGAAACGCGTGCGCGACCGCCTCTGGCGATTCGGTCTGCGGATAATGACCGATCCTTTCAAGCAACACCGCGTCAGCGTTCGGAACAAGTGACTTGAAATGCTCATACATGTGGGCGCCGGAGACCGGATCTGCGCCGCCGTCGATGAGGCGCAGCGGGATGGCGGCATCCTGCAGGGCGCCGACCCAGCGCTGGCGATTGGCGCGCCGTTCCGGAATATAGTTCAGAAGTTTATGAAGAACTCTCGCGCCGCCATTTTCGGTGATCAGCGACCAGTGCGCGTCAATTTCCTCGTCTGACGCTTTCGTCTCCGGTCCGAAGATTTGGTCGAACGTCTGTCGAAAGCGCGTCCGCGTCATCAGCAGCCCAAGAAGAAAGCCGAACGGCGTAAGGCCGAGTTTCTGGATTGGTCGCGCCCGGTGCTGTTCAGGGAAGAGACCGCCATTGAGAAGAACCATCGATTTGACGTTAAAGCTGAGCGCGCCTTCATTGTGCCGCGCGAGCAATTCCTGGGCGACCGTGTCGCCATAATCATGAGCGAGGATATGCGCCTCGCTGACCCCAAGATGTTCAAGCAGCGCTTCCTGGAGGTCAGCCTGCATCATGATCGAGTAAGTGATGTTGCGCGGCTTTTCCGAAAGACCGAAGCCGAGCATGTCGAGCGCGATCAAGCGAAAATGCGGTGACAGGTCGCGCCAGACGAACGTCCAGTCGAATGACGACGTCGGATAGCCGTGAATAAGAAGAAGAACCGGCTTTGACTCATCGGCCTCGTCCGACGTCCAAAAAGCAAGGCGCCGGCCTGCGACCATCAGCGTCTTTGCCTGCTGTTTCCATGCGGACAGCGATTTCATAAAAGCGCCTTCAACGCCCGCCATGCGATATCGCGACGGTAATAGCCTTCGGGCCAGTCAATGCAGGCGACGCCCCGATAAGCGCGTTCGACTGCATCGCGAATGGTGTGGCCGCAGGCCGTAACATTGAGTACGCGCCCACCGTCCGCGACAAGCTTGCCGTCGAATTCCTTGACGCCGGCATGGAAAACGACAACGCCTTCGCATTGCTGGGCTTTAGCGACGCCGCGAATTTCCGATCCTTTGGCGTATGCGCCGGGATATCCATTTGCCGCCATCACCACGAGCGCGCAGGCGTCGCGTGACCATTCAAGCGCGCCGTGTCTGAGGTCGCCCCTGGCTGCCGCCGACAAAACCGGCAGAAGATCGCTTTTGAGCAGGCGCATCATCACCTGACATTCAGGATCGCCGAAGCGCACATTGAACTCGATGAGCGTTGGTCCGTCCTTGCCGATCATCAATCCGGCGAACAGGACGCCCTTAAACGGCTCGCCGCGGCGGGCCATTTCGGCAATGACGGGGCGGATGATCCGTTCCATCGTCTGTTCGCGGACAGAATCGGTGAATACTTGCGCGGGCGCATAGGCGCCCATGCCGCCGGTATTCGGGCCCTTGTCGCCGTCAAAGGCGCGCTTGTGATCCTGGACGGCGATAAGGGGCAGGGCCGTCTTGCCGTCTGCGATGACAAAGAAACTGGCCTCTTCGCCCTCAAGAAAATCCTCGATGACAATTTCGCGGCCGGCCTCGCCAAGCGCGCCGCTAAGGATTTCATCGACGGCGGCGTCAGCGGCTTCAAGCGATTCGGCAATGATGACGCCCTTGCCGGCGGCAAGCCCGTCAGCCTTGACGACATAAGGCGCGGATCGCGTGCGCAAATAGGCTCTTGCGCCCGCCGCGTCGCTGAAACGGGCAAAAGCGGCGGTCGGGGCGCCGATGGCGGCGGCGATTTCCTTCATGAAACCTTTGGAGGATTCGAGCTGAGCTGCGGCGGCGCTCGGTCCAAAGCAGGGGATGCCGGCGCCTTCAAGCCGATCAGCAAGCCCAGCGGCAAGCGGCGCTTCCGGACCCACAACGACCAGGTCAACTGTTCGTGACCGGGCCGCTTCCACAATTGCGTCAATATCGTCCGCGTCAATGCCGAGAGGGTCGCCATAGCGATTGAGGCCCGGATTGCCCGGCGCTAGATAGAGGTGAGTGAGGAGCGGGCTTTGAGCGATTTTCCATCCAAGCGCGTGTTCGCGCCCGCCGCCGCCGACCAACAGGACTTTCACCTTATCCTTCTCCCTTTGAACAAAAGCGTTTAGGCGTCACGCCGGACCGGATCAATGCCGACAGACACCGAGACCGACGCCGCCGAGCCTGCGCCTCAAAACGCAGAACCCATCATGGACGAAGCGATTGCCGCGTCCAAAAGCGAACGCTTGCCTTTTCCGCCGCGCGACCGGCGCTTTTATGTGAAGACGCCGCGAATGCTGCGCAAGCCGCTGCGGGCGCTCAAACGGACGGTCGCCCGCACCATCGAATACCTTGCAATTACGCCAATGCGCCGCCGCCGCACGGCAATCGCCGGGGCTCTGGCGATCAATGCGGCGATGCTCATTGTGCTCGCAATATACGGGCGCGTTCTCATCTTCGTGCCGAACAAGCCAGCGGAATCGATCTCAGTCGTCTATGTCGATCTGCCGGCAAGCCCGCCGGTCATTGACCTCCGCGACCCCGAAATTGCGCCTGAACCTGAGCCTGAACCGGTCGTCGAGCCAGAAATAACGCCGGAACCCGAACCGGCGCCGGTCCCCGAACCGACCCCGCAGCCCGAGCCGCCAGCGCCAAAGCCGGAGCCAGAAGCGGAGCCGGTCATCGACCTGACGCCTGAGCCGGCCTTCGCGCGGCCGTCTGCGATCGAGGAGGCGCCGTTCATTCCTGACGAGGCACCGCCGCCTGAGCCGACGCTCGAAGAACCGCTTGCCGGCGACATCGTGGTCGAGGGCGAACAGGCGCCAGCCGAAGAAGCCCCGCCATTGGTCACGGTTGAGCCCGAGACACGGCAGGCGGAAGCGGCAAGCGATGCGGGCGAGGACGACAAGAAGGAAGATGACGAAGGGGCGGGCGAAGTCGCCGCCGGCGAAGCC
>JBGSVH010000129.1:0-7345 GCA_041753055.1 Parvularculaceae bacterium | reverse complement strand
GGCGCCTTCGACGAATGGGGCGGGGCGAGGCTCGCGGCGAAACCAATGACCGGCGGTGACGCGGCGTTATTCTCGCGCCTTGTTCAGGCGGTCGCCGGAACTGACCATGCGCCGAACGACGCGATGGCGCGCGAGGTTCTTCAGACCGCCCTTGCCGGGCGGACGGCGACGCTCGGCGGCGCTATGGCGAGATGCGACACGGACCGCCTCCATGTCTTTCGCGAGCCGGCTGCGGTCACCGGGCGCGTTGGCGTCCCGGCAATCGCGCCGGTCGATCTTGCCCCTGACGCGAAGACGCTCTGGGACGCCCGCTTCATTGTGGAAAACCGTCTTGGCAAATTTGCGGTTCTGCGCGCCCTCGGCGGCGAGGCGTCTGGGTTCGCCGCCGCCGCGCGTGACAGTGACTTGATGGCCGCCGCCCCGAGTCTTTGGATTGACGGCGTCCTCGCCGGCCTGCCGGGGGAAAATGACGGGTTCCACCCTCTCGCCGAAGAGAGATTTTTCCAGCGGGTTAACCGCTTTCATTGAAATTACATAATTGTGAAGCCGGCCCGTGGCGCCGGGCTTCCTTAACACCTATCTTCTAGTCTAGCCGCAAAGTCTTGCCCGGGGCCGTGAAAGGAAATCTTGAATGAACGGACGCAATCTCCTGATCTGGGGCCTTGTCTTCGTCTTCTTCATTATCGCGCTGCAACGGTTCGAGTTTTCAAAACCCGGCCCGACGGCCGAACGTCTTTCCTATTCCGAATTCGTGACCAAGATCGACGCCGGCGAAATCAAATCCGCCGAGATCGACAAAGGCAACGTCAAGGGCGCGCTCGGCGACGGCAGCGCCTTTGTGACGGCCATTCCGGACGGGTCTGGCGTCGCCATCGCCGACCGTCTCAATCAGGCGGGCGCCCAGACCAAAATCACGCCGGTCGAGCAATTGCCGCTGCTGCTCTCGGTGCTGTTCAACATCCTGCCGTTTGTCATTTTCCTCGCCTTCTTCTTTTTCGTGGTGCGCCAGATGCAAGGGGCGGGCGGCAAGGCGATGGGCTTTGGCAAGAGCCGCGCCAAGCTTTTGACCGAGCGTCAGGGCCGCGTCACTTTTGACGATGTCGCCGGCATCGACGAGGCGAAAGAAGAACTCGAAGAGATCGTCGAATATCTGAAAGACCCGATGAAGTTTCAAAGGCTCGGCGGCAAGATTCCAAAAGGCGCGCTGCTGGTTGGCCCGCCGGGCACCGGCAAGACCTTGCTGGCGCGCGCCATCGCCGGCGAAGCCAATGTGCCGTTCTTTACAATTTCGGGGTCTGATTTCGTCGAGATGTTTGTCGGCGTCGGCGCAAGCCGGGTCCGCGACATGTTCGAACAGGCGAAGAAGAACGCGCCTTGCATCATCTTCATCGACGAGATCGATGCGGTTGGCCGTCATCGCGGCGCCGGTCTTGGCGGCGGCAATGATGAACGCGAACAGACGCTCAATCAGCTGCTCGTCGAAATGGACGGCTTTGAGTCGAATGAAGGGATCATTCTGATCGCCGCGACCAACCGCCCCGACGTTCTCGATCCGGCGCTGTTGCGGCCCGGCCGCTTTGATCGTCAGGTCGTCGTGCCCAATCCCGATGTTGTCGGCCGCGAAAAAATTCTCAATGTTCACGCCAAGAAGGTGCCGCTGGCGCCGGACGTCAATTTGCGCACCATTGCGCGCGGCACGCCGGGTTTTTCGGGCGCCGACCTTGCCAATCTCGTCAATGAATCGGCGCTGCTGGCGGCCAGGCGCGGCAAACGCTTCGTGACGTCGAAGGAATTCGATGACGCCAAGGACAAAGTCATGATGGGGGCCGAGCGCCGCTCGATGGTGATGTCCGAAGACGAAAAGATGCTGACCGCCTATCATGAGGCGGGACACGCGCTCGTTGGCATCACCGTTCCCGGCAATGATCCGGTGCACAAGGCGACGATCATTCCGCGCGGCCGCGCGCTCGGCATGGTTCAGTACCTTCCCGAACGCGACCGCTATTCGATGTCGTTTGAACAGATGAAAGCGCGCATTGCGATGGCGATGGGCGGACGGGTCGCGGAAGAAGTGAAATTCGGCAAAGAGAAAGTCACCTCCGGCGCACAGTCGGATATTGAACACGCAACCAAGATTGCGCGCGCCATGGTTACCCAGTACGGCCTTTCGGAAAAGCTCGGGCCCATCGCCTACGCCGAAGACGAAGGCGAGGTCTTCCTTGGCCAATCGATCGCGCGGACGAAAGCGATTTCAACCGATACCGCGAAGATTATCGAAGAGGAAATTCGCCGTTTCGTGACCGACGGTCACGAGCGGGCGCGCCAGATCCTCACTGATCGCAATGCGGACTTTGAAACGCTGGCGCAAGCACTCCTCGAATTCGAAACGCTGACGGGTGAAGAGATCAACGCGCTCCTGCGCGGCGAAAAGATTGTCCGCAAGGAACCGACAGATCAGGGCGACACGCCGCCGCCCTCGTCGGTGCCGACAGCCGGTTCCGCCGCAAGGCCGGGTCCCGACGCCGGCCTAAATCCGAGCCCCGCCGGCGCGTAAGACCGCTTGGAGCCGCCGCGATTTTCGGAGCGCTGCGCGAGTTCAAGCTTTCGCCAGGGCAGAGTTTACCGCCGCTTTGGCAAGCAAAAACTCCTCGTCATAATTTATGGTCGCATCAAAATCGATGATCGGCGCTCCGTTGAACGTGATGTGCGGCAATGAAGCGATTTTTTGGGCGATCAACGTGCGGTCATGATCGGGCTTGCGCGACATGGACGTTTCGACATCGATGTTCAGGCGGATGATCAAGCTCGGAACATACGCGGCCATTCTCGCATAGATGGCGTGTTCTTCCGTCTTGATCCGCGCCAGCGCAGGGGTGGTCGCCAATCCCGCAAGAATAGGACCATCATGGAGACCGGGCGTTTCTATTTGCGGATAACGGTCGGTGACGATGATGACGCCGCGGCGCCGCTTTTCAACCAGCGTCTCAAAGCGGCGAAGGCGCTTCTTTGATCTGTGCAAGGCGTATCGGGCGGCGATTGGGCCTGGGATCGGCGCAGAAGGATCGCGCAACTGATCCGCCACCCGTTCGAGCCGCCCTTTCAACCACCGGCCGATCAGCGGCCATCGTCCGATTTTGCGGCTTCTGGCGCTTGAGCCTTCGCCAAGATAACCGGCTTCAGCGGGATGGGTTTGCCGGATGTAGGCGATGAGATCGGCTGACAGCCTGGATTTGCCGGCGCCGTCAGCGCCGACAATTGCAATCAATGGCGCCAGTTTTTCGCCGTCTTCCATCAGCGCATGTCTTTGAAGTATCCCGCAATACTAAGTCCGGTGATAACGAGACGCAACGCCACGACGCCGCCGAAGACATAAACCCAAATCATTTCAGAAGGCGCGACGGCCGTGATCTCGAACCCGCGCCGCGCGAACCAGGCGAGGAAAATCCCCGCCGCGAGCTGAAACAGCTTGTGCTGCTCGCGCCAGACCATCCGCTTCCACCAGAAGGAATGTTTGGGCTTCACCCAGCCAGTGAGCCGCGGTAGCAGGAGCGGGGTTCCGGCGGCCCATTTATCAAACTGCTCGCCGAATTTCGTGCGCAGGAACGCCGCCTCGTACCGCGATATCCTGACGTAAATCACCACGGAAAGAATAAAGGCAATCACGCTGAACGCCAAGCTTCCAGACAGCATAGCGAGCCCGGTGTAATTGACGATGCGTCCGACATAGAGCGGGTTGCGCACGAGGCTGTATGGGCCTGTCACGTTGAGCTCAGCGGCTTCCGGCGCTCTCTTTATACGGCCTGACGTTCCGTGTGCAGCAAAGCCTGACGTGATGATGCGGATGATGGCGCCGGCGCTAGCGACGCCGATTGCCGCCCAAATCCAAATACGATCGGCGCCGGCGCCGGCGAAAGGGCCGGGATCACGCGTCGTCGCGGCGATAATCGTCGCGATGGCGATGGTGAGATAGATATAAAGGCCGCGGAAGAAAAAGAGATAGTAACTTAAGCGATCCGTCTCGTTTTGAGGCATACAAATTCGTCAATCTTGGGACAGTGAGCGCGCGCTTAACTTCCTGGCGCAAAGGCTGTCAGCGCGCTGACCGACCTCTAACAGCGCCGAATTAACCCGTCAACTCGGCGGGCGGGATCAGACCAGCCGCATCACGCGCGCCGCCCTGCCGAGGGAAAGCCGATCGACGCGCGGCAATGCTAGCCGCGCCGACGACCACACGGCGGCGAGGGCGATCAAGATTATGAGAGGAAGCGCTGCAACGCTCGGCAATAGGCTGATCCCGCCCGCTATAAGCCCGCCCGCAAGCGTCATCGCCAGCGACACAAACGCCACGCGCGGAAAATCCGCCGTAAACGGATGCAGCGACTCAAGGCGCCAGAGCTGAACCATGGGCACAGCGGCGCTTACGATCAGCGCGACCGCGGCTGCGATCGTTACGGCGATCAGAGGGGGCAGCCGGCCGACGAGCAAAAACCCCGCGAGGGCCGCGATGGCAAGACCGACGAGACTCGCCGTCAATTGATGGCGGAAGGCGGCGACGACTTGCAGCACCGGCAGCGATATGCCGAGCACGGCTTCGGCGGCGCGCGCAAAGAGCAAAATGACGACGGCGGCCTCCGCCACTTCCGCGTCGCCGCCGAACAGCGACAGGAGCGGTGCGCTGCCGGCCGCCAAGACGGCGGCAAGCGGAAGCGCGATGACAAAGATCAGCCGCACGGCATAGGCGTAAATCTCACGCACCTCGGCGCGATCATGCCGCTCCGAACTCGCGGCGAGCGGCGCGAGAACATAGGAAAAGGCGATCGTCACTAGCTGGACGACGCTCGACAGCTTACGCGCGATAATGAAAAGACCTCCCGCCGCGGCGCCTTCCGCCCCCGGAATCAATTGATTGACGGCAAGCGCCGGCGCATCGCTGAACAGCCGCGCGAAGATATTCGACGGCACGATCGTGACGCCCGCCAGCGCCGTGTCGCGCGCGATGCGCGGCCAAAAGGGCCCGGTGAAAATCAGCGGCAGCCTGTAATGCCGCGCAAGAAGACGCAGGCAAAGAACCGCCGTGATTGTCAGTGAACAGATATGGGCGATAAACAATCCCATCAATCCGAGGCCGGCGGCGTAGAAGACCACTGCGAAGGCAAGCCTGAACAGCTGTTCCCACACGATGCGCAAACGAATTTCGGCGCCGAACAGCATGCGTGCGCGCAAGGCGGACGTAGAGATTTCAACAAAAGCCCACAGCGGAAGCGCCCATATGAAATAACGGATCGCCGGCGTAATGATCTGGACGTCAGCGGCGGCGGCGTTGACCAGCGGGGCAATTGCAGGCGCTTGCCAGGAGATAATCGCTGCCGCCGCCACGCATGGGCCGACCCCGAGAATAACGGCTGTGCGCAGCGCGGCGGCGGCGTCGGCGTCATTCGCTGAACGCGGGACCGTGCGCTGCATGGCGCTTGTCATGCCGAGATCGCAAAAATTTTCAATGAGATTGATCGCCGCCCACAAGACGGCGTAAAGACCGTATCCCGCCAGGCCAAACATCAAGACGTAAAGCGGCTGCGCAACGATTTCGACAAGCGCGCCCAGCCGCGCGAGCGCCGTCGCGCCGATTCCCTTCGCAACTCGGCGATTTGCGGCGGATGCTTGCTGCGTTTCGTTGTCAGCCATATTACTTTGTGCCATAGCGATCCGCTTGCGGTATGGCAATGAGGCGACGCTGCGGGTTAGCGCTCGCTCGCCGCGCAGCGCTTGTGTAAAGTGAGAAGTATGAAAACACGGTCAATATCGATGCCGCTTTTCGCGGTGTCTGCCGCCTTTTTCGCGGCCGGCGCCTGCGCCGTAGCTCAGGCGCCGACGGTCGCACCATCGCGATGGGTGGCGTCTAATCCCGACTGGGTCGAGCGCATCGAGCCTTTCAACATCCATGACAACATTTTTTATGTTGGCGCGCGCGGCCTTTCGAGCTTTTTGATTGTCACGCCCGGCGGCCATTTCCTGATCGATGGCGGCCTTCCCGGGAACGCCACTATCATTGCCGCCAATATTGAAACGCTCGGCTACCGCCTTGAAGACATCAAATACCTGCTCAACAGTCATGCGCATTTCGATCATTCAGGCGGTCTTGCGGCCCTCAAGAAAATGACCGGCGCGACGATGGTCGCCAGCGACGGCGATCGCTGGGCGCTTGAAACGGGGTTGACGCCAGGCTCGGAGGACGACCCGGATTTCGCGGCGCCGCCGGTCGCTGTCGACCGCATCATTGGCGATGGTGAGGCCTTGCTGCTGGGCGGCGTTGCGTTGACGGCTCGGCTGACGCCCGGCCACACCAAAGGATGCACGTCATGGATGATGACGTCAGGCGATAAAGAGATATTGTTTTTCTGCAGCGCGACGGTCGCCGGCAATCGCTTGGTTGATCCGCCGCAATATGAAGGAATTGTCGACGAATACCGCGCAACGTTTCTCAAAACCAGAAACTGGCGGCCGGATATTTTTCTCGCCAACCACCCGGACTTGTTTGCAATGGAAGAAAAGCGCGCCCGTCAGTTGGCGGGCGACAGCGACGCTTTTGCTGACCCGGAAGAATTTCCGCTGATGATTGCTTTACTTGAGGCGGCTTTTGAGAAGGCGCTCGCCAGCCAGACTGCAAAGGCGGCTTTCGAGTGACGGCCGTGAAAACTCCGCTGCTGATGGGCGTCGTCAATGTGACGCCTGATTCCTTTTCCGATGGCGGCTCGTTTCTCGATCCGGCGCATGCGATCGAACACGGGCTCAAGCTGGTCGAGGATGGCGCCGCTATCCTCGATATCGGCGGGGAATCGACGCGCCCGGGCGCCGGGACCGTCGCTGATACGGTCGAACTGGCGCGCGTGCTTCCGGTCATCAAAGGGCTTGCCGCGCAAACGACCGCCGCGCTTTCGATCGATACAAGGAAACCCGCTGTGGCCCGCGCGGCGGTTGAGGCCGGCGCCTCCATCTGGAACGATGTTTCCGCGCTCAGCTATTCCGGCGAAAGCCTTGCTGTCGCTGCATCGCTTTCGTGCCGCATCGTGCTGATGCATGCGCAAGGCGCGCCGCAAACCATGCAGGACAATCCGCGCTATGGCGACGTCGTCGAAGAGGTCGCCGCCGATCTCGCGCGGCGGATCGTCGAATGCGAGGCGGCGGGCATCGACCGCGCTCGCCTCATCGTCGATCCCGGCATCGGCTTCGGCAAGACGCTCGATCATAATCTGGCGCTGATCGCCAGTCTTGGCCGGCTGTCGGCGCTTGGCGCGCCGGTCCTTCTTGGCGCGTCGCGCAAGCGCTTTATCGCCGCGCTTGACCGCCA
>JBGSVH010000128.1:0-8249 GCA_041753055.1 Parvularculaceae bacterium | reverse complement strand
CTGCGCCCCCATGACCGCTGCCACGAAGGCACGATGACGGGTTTCCTTGAAAAAGGCAGCGATACGCAAGCGAAAATCCTGTTCTGAAGACTTATGCGGAAAGTCTAGCAGGTGTTGATTTTCCGAACGGCAAGCTGGTGTCGCTCACCCGCGCCGACGCCAAACAATGGAAAGCCGCGACCGACGCCGGCCGCGACTTGCGCGCCAAAGCGGTGATGGCGTCATCGGCGATGATTGGTGAATCCGCCGGGCTCAGAATTGGTTGCGGCGGATCGCCCTTGCTGCGTCGCAACGGCGCTGCAGCGGTCATTCACATTCGCTATGACAAACGGCCGAAACCGCCGGGCGGGAACAGCGGTCCCTTCTTTACCGCGGCGGATCGCCAATCGCTGATTGCGGCGCGCAATGCGATGATCGAAGGAAAGATTGAAGAGAACGCCCCCCTGTCATTCGAGATTGACGGCAAGGACATCATTGCCCGCGCACCATTCTGTCCGGCGCGCCTGCGCGAAAATGGCGAAGACCGCGACTGGACCGGGCAGGATCGTCAGGTGCTTGGCCGGCAGGCGGCGGAACTGATCGGGCGGCGTCTTGGCGGCGGCGTTGGCAATGTCCGCGAGATCGAGGTGACAATCGGCCCCGATGTTGCCGCTGGCCTCAAGCGCCGCAATTTCGACGCGCCGCAAATTCCAGCGCCCGCGCCGTCGCTGGACACTATCGGCGCTGCGGCGTCGCTGGCATTGGAGCTGGTGCGACGTGACTGAACCGCGCAAACGAGCAGGACCGAAAATCGAAGGCGGCATTGACGCCGTTGTCCTTGGCGCAACTCCGGACGGGCTTGCTGCGGCGGCGCTTCTTGCCCGCGCGGGGCTTCATGTCGTGCTGATTGAAACCGGCGCCGGGCGGCTGCGCGAGCGGCGTGAATTTGCGCAAGGGTATTTTGCCGCTGACGGCGATCCGCTTGCCGCAACGCTCGACCGCGCGGTGATCGACGAGCTTGATCTCTACCGGCACGGCCTTTCCTATTCCGGGCGCCGTCTTGAGACCTTGGTGAGATTTTCCGATGGTGCGGCGCTCAACTTTCCGGGCGATCCCGCACTTGCCGGTGAAGCGGCCGCCGCTCTCTCTGAAGCAGACGCTGCAAATTTCGCCGCCTTCGTCGAAAACGAGCGAAAGACTGCGCGCTCACTTACCGACTGGTTTTCCGGCGGCGAGGCGCCAGCGCTTGCAGCCGGTTTGGACGCTGCATCCTCGTCCGTTGACGGCGCGATTGTCGGGCGCTTTGCCGATTCGCGGCTTGAAGACTATCTGCGCGCCGAAGCAGCGCTCGGCGCGTCGGCGCGGCCGGCTGAAGCGTTCACCTATCTCGCGTTGCTGCAACGCTGGGCGGGTGAGGCCGCGGGGCTGCAGGGCGGCATTGCCGCGATCGAGGGCGGCGGGCGCGGTCTCATCAATGCGCTGCGCCGCGCCTGTCAGGCGGCGAGTGTCGTCATTCGCCAAACCGACCGCGTCAAGGGCGTCATTGTCGAGTGGGACCGCGTCGCCGGCGTTGAATTTGACGACGGCGCACAAATTCGCGCGCCGCTGATTGTTACAGCCTTACCGGCGCGCGACTCGTTTCTCGACTTTGTCGGACGGGCGCGGCTCGACGTTGAATTTACGCGGGCGCTTGATCTGCCAACTTCTGCCGTTGCATCTGTGCGCGCGCATTTCGCCATCAACGGCCCGATCAGCGATCCGCAAATTGGTTCGCGCCTTGACCGGCGTTTTCTTCTCGCACCGGCGACGCTCGATCTCGAACGCGCCTATCGCGCAGCCGCCGAGGGCGCCGCCGCACCCGGTGTGGCGGAGCTTGTCTTTCCGAGCGCCTTTGACCGCAGCCTTGCGCCGGAGGGCTGCGCTACCGCCGCTTTGCTGTTGCATCCGGTCGCTGAGCGCCCGCTGACGGATGACGCCTGGCGCACGGCGGTCGAAAATGCGGCGAAAGATGCGTTGGGGCGCCTTGCGCCGGGCGCGCAGCTGCAAATTTCAGGGTTCGATATTGATGAAGCCGAGCGCGCGGCGCCGCCAATACTGGCCGCGATTGAACGCCGGCGCCGCCTCACCGACGCGTCAGGCCTCGAGGGCTATTTCTTTTGCGGACCCGAAGCGCTGGTCGGCGGCGGCGTCTCGCTTTCGGCGGGACGGCGCGCCGGCGAACGGGCGCTGCGTTACTTCAAGGAAGGCGGATTTTCCTGATGCACTTTCCTGCAGAAGACCATGTCGCCGAACCGCGCCCAACACCGCTTTACGCAGCAACCGCGGGGCTTTCCGCAACCAACAGCTGGACCAGCATCAATGGCTGGGCGAGCGCGCGCGTCTATACAAGCGTTGCCGAAGAATACCGGGCGGCGAGCGAAGACGCAGCGCTCGTCGATCTCGGACCGATGCGCCGCTACACCGTCCGCGGCGCGGACGCCGCGACAATTCTTGCGCGGCTGACGACAGCGCCCATGAATGAACTGGCGGTCGCCGAAAGCGCGCGCGGGCTTGTCCTTGACGCCAGCGGCGCGGTTGTCGATTTCGCCGATGTGACGCGACTTTCAGGCGACCTCTTCCTCCTCACCTCGGCGACAGCGCTTGACCGCCGGTTGCTGCTGGCGGCGCGGGGCTTTGATGTTGAGGTCAACAATGTCGGCGCGCAGGTGGCAGCGCTTGGTCTGGTTGGCCCTGGCGCGCGAGAGGCCGCCGCCGCTGCCGGCATTGATGTTCTTTCCGCCGACGCCTCGGCGCAGGGGCGCGTGCGCGGCGTTGAACTCGCCATCCGTTCGATCAGCTTCGGCGCCGCCCCCGGCGTTGAAATCATGTATCCCGCGGAAGAAGCGCTCGTCATCTGGGAGCGCATGCGGCGCAAACGTCCGCTCCCCGCCATCGGCGTTGAAGCGATTGAAATTCTGCGCATCGAAGGCGGCGCCCCGCGTCTTGGCGTTGATTTCATCAGCGCCGATCACGCCGTCTCGCCGACGCAAAAACGCTTGCCGACGGAGATCGGCCTGCCGCATCTCGCGCCGCCCAACCGCGTCTGGTTCAACGGCCGGCGCGCCATGAAAAATGCGGCGTCGCCGGGCCAGTATCTCGTGGTTCTGTCGGTCGACAGCGACACTGTCGCGCCGGGCGCTGCTGTTTATGCTCGCGGCGAGCCGCAAGGCCGGGTGACATCGTCGGCCTTTTCTCCGCGCCTCAAGCGGACCTTGTGTTTTGCCGAGATCGAGGCTGACGTCCTTGACCGGTCGCTTGAAGCGGCGACCGGCCCGCTTTCCGCTGACCGGGCCGCCGCCCGCCTTCATGAAACCGCGGAAAGCCGGCAGGCGGCGACATTCCGCGACGGGCTCCGGGCGGCGACGGAATCCCGGCGCTGAGACGTTAAAGGGTCGAGAGGGCGATGAAACCCACACTGAACAGGAGTAGAATCTGATGACCAAGAAGCTTGCATTGGCGGTAATTCTCGGCGTCGCCACAATCGGCGCTGCGGCCTACGCCAAGGGTCCCAAAGGTGATTTTTCGCGCTTTGACAAGGATGGCGACGGCAAGGTTGCGATTTCCGAACTCGACGCCCGCCACAAGGAGTTTCTCGCCAAGGCCGACAAGGATGGCGATGGCTATGTCACCAAGGATGAAATGGACGCCTTGCACAAGGACCGTATGGCCGAACATCAGGCGCGGCGTTTTCCCGACGCCAACAATGACGGCTCCGTCGATCGCCGGGAATTCGAGGATGCGGCGCGCGAGAAATTCGACAAGCTCGACGCCAATGGCGACGGCCTGATCAGCAAGGAAGAAATGGACGCGCAGCGTGGACACCATCGGCGCGGCCATTAGTCAACTGCCGGCGTGACGCCGGAAGAGTGCGGGCGACTGTTTGAACGACGATGAGGACAGTGACGAAGCGCTTGTTGCGCGGGCGGGCCGGGGCGACCGGGCTGCAGCCTCCGTCCTTGTCGCCCGCCACTCGCAAAAAGTGCTCGCCCTGTGTGGACGGATCTTGTTCGACCGGGCGAGTGCAGAAGACGCGGCGCAGGAGACGTTTCTCAAACTTTGGGAAAACGCCGCACGCTGGAAGCCGCAGGGCGCGCGCCTTGAGACCTGGCTTTATCGCGTTGCGACCAACGCCTGTCTCGACCGGCTACGCCGGCGAAAACGGGAAGCGCCAGATGAAGAAGGCGTCGACTATGTGGATGGGTCGCCAACGGCGATTGAACACCTTGAAGAAGACCAGCGCCGACGCGTCATTGAAGACGCACTGGCGTCGCTGCCGGAACGCCAGAGGATCGCAATGACGCTTTGCCATTACCAGGAGCTATCCAACATCGAAGCGGCGGCGACGATGGAGATCAGCGTCGAGGCGGTTGAATCGCTGCTGGCGCGCGCCCGGCGCAGCCTGAAAGCGGCGCTGATCGGGCAACGGGATGAATTGATGGAGGGAGTGCGATGACCATGTTTGACAGCAGCGCCAATGTTCCCCCGGATGATATGGACGACGCAAAGCTTGATGCGCTTTTGTCGCTTTCGAGGCCGCTTGAAGCCGATAGTGCTTTTCAGTCGAGCCTGCTCCATGCGTTTGACGCGCGGACGCGGCGACGCCGCGAGCGGCTATCACTGACCATTTTTGCCGAAGCGTTCGGTTGGCGCGCGCTGGCGCGACCGATGGCGGCGGCGAGCCTCCTTGCGGGAATTTGCATGACCGGGTTTGTCGCCGGCGCCGCCGCATCACCGAGCGACGGAGAAACCTACGCCGAACTTTCAGCTGCCGTCGATCAGTCGTTTAATTTTAGCGAGGATACCCTGCCATGAGCAAAGGAATAGCGGTCGCACTCGCCTTGTCGCTAGCGGCGAATGTTTTTCTCGGCGGCTTTGTCGCCGGCAAGATCGCCGGCGGACCGCATTTTTCCAAAGCGTCGCATGGGGTTGATTTCGGGCGCGCCGGGCCGGGTGATTTTGACGATCTTCCGCCTGCCGTGCGTGAGCGGCTCAAGAGCGCATTTGTCGCGCATCACGTCAAGAGTGAAGACGCGCGCCGCGAAGCGCGCGAGCTTAACAAGGATTTTGTCAAAGCGCTGCGCGCCGAAGTCTGGGACCGCGCCGCCGCTGAAGCGATTGCCGCAAGATTTGAGGCGATCGAAAAACGCAGCCGCGCCGATATGGCGATGGTGCTGGTGGAAGCGGCGGATGAAATGTCGGCCGAGGATCGCAAAGCGCTCGCCGCGCACCTTGAGCGTCGCGGTGACCGCGCCTTCAAGCATCGTCATGAGCGGCGTGGATCGCGCGATGACGCGCCGGAAGAAATGCCGCCGCCTCCGCCGCCTGAAGAATAAGAACCTATTCCGCCGCTTCGATGTGCGAGGACGCCGTGGGTGATGCTGGCGCTGTCAGCACATGGGCGTCGTTGCGGATGAATTGCGGCAGGCGGACACGCGCTTCGCGGCGGCGCGGGAACGCCGCGCAAGCAACGGTGCCGCGGCCTGGCTGGCTCGCCAGCGCCAGAAGCCCGCCTTGCATTTCCATCAATGATTTCGACAGCGCCAGGCCAAGCCCGGAGCCTTTTCGCGTCTTCGAAAAATGATCTTCGACAAGTTCAAACGGCGCGCCGAGGCGAAGCAGATTGTCTTTGGCGATACCGGCGCCATTGTCGGCGACAATCACGGTGACGCCATCGAGATCGGCTTCTGCGGTGAGCGTTACTTCGCCGCCAGAGGGCGTGAACTTGATGGCGTTCGACAGGAGATTGAGCGCTACCTGCTTGACCGCCCGCGCGTCAGCCCAAATCGCCGGCGCGTGTGCAACCGACGAGGTGAGCGTGACCCCCGCGTCTGCGGCGCGCTTGGCGACGAGCCGCGCGCATTCCTCAAGGACGCGTTCAAGCTCGACGCGCTTTGGTTCCAGCTGGAGTTTGCCGGCCTCGATCCGCGACATGTCAAGGATGTCGTCGATGAGTTCGAGCAGGTGTTGCCCGCTCGACAAGATGTCGGTGACATAATCCCGGTACTTCTGGTCGCCGAGCGGGCCGAACAGTTCCGACTGCATGATTTCTGAAAAGCCATTGATGGCGTTCAGCGGCGTTCGCAATTCGTGGCTCATATTGGCGAGGAATTCGCTTTTGGAGCGATTGGCGTCTTCGGCGCGCCGCTTCTCAAGTTCGTAATTGTGCATGGTGTCGGTCAGCTCGCGGCGCGAGGTCTGCAGATCGCTGACCGTCGCCTCAAGCTCGCGCTCTTTTTTCTTCTGCGCGCGCGTCCGCCGTTTTGATTCGGTCGCGTTCGAGGCGATGCAGACAAGCCCGCCTTCCGCCGTCCGCCGCCGGGCGATGTGCAGCCATCGATCCTTCGGCAATTCGACTTCAACGCTTTGCTCGTCGATGAGGGCGTCGGGGGCGAAATAGTTTGCGATGATCTCGCCGCCCGCCGGCGCGATGGCGACGACTTCGGCGGCGGAAAGGCCGACCTGCAGCGCCGCCGCCTCGAAACGGAAAATTGTGGCGAAGCGGCGGTTCCACGCCGCCAACCGGCCGTGACCGTCCCACAGAACGAAGGCTTCGGGAATGCTTTCGATCGCATCTTTCAGTCGCGCTTCGGCGATCGCCGCGCTTGGACTTGCGGATTTCGACCCGGTCAGATCGAACGCGGCGCCCGTGCGGTTGAACCTTGTCGCTGACGGCGATGTCCGGAAATAAGTGCGCGTCCATCCACCGGCTGGCTGGCGCAGCCGGACCGAGGCTTCGGTAACGCCGCTGGTGTCGCCGGTGATGACGGCCAGCGCATTGCGGAGATCTTCGGCGTGAACCAGCGCTGAAATCTCGCGCATCGTAAACGAGCGGTCGCGCGGCCCAAGACCCACCGCCTCAAGAAATGTCCTCGAAATCAGGACCGTGCGTTCCTTTTGATCATAAACCCAGGTTCCTGACCGCCCGGCGAAGAGTGCGGCGCTGGCTGTCTGCAAGGTTTCGACTGCCCCGGCGGCGAGCGCCGCCGCGCGGCTCTGCCGGATGAACGCCGCCATCAGCGATGCTATAGCGACTGACACAGCCGACAGCACCAGAAAGTAAAAGAGCCAGGCGGGAGAGCGTGCGTAAAGATCGTTGACCGGCGCCGCGATAAGCGTCGCCTCGCCATTGTCGAGCGGCCGCCAGGCGACATACGCCCTGCCAGTTTTCAGGGGAATGACCGCGGCGCCGCGTTTGCCAAGATCGAGACCGCGCGCATCCGCCGGCTCGAGATGAGTCGATTTTGCCGCCCCGGTCAGCGCCAGCACGTCACCGGTCGCAGAGAGGTGGTACGCCGCCGCAAGTCCGCCCGGAGAACAAGCCGAGAGTGTCTTCGCCACCGGATCGCCGGTCATCAGCGCCACATTGGCCGCCGCGCCGCAATCCGCCGCCGCCGCCTCAATCCGCAAGGCGGTCTCTGTCCGCCTCGAGGCGTCTTCTTCCCGGATTTTACTGAAGAACAGGACCGCAATCGCCGCGACGAGGAGGCCGGTCAAGAGCATCAGCCGGCGGGGCGATAACGCCTGCGCGCTGGCGGTCAGGGTGCCCGCTGCTTTATCCTCCGCCGCCATCAATCGCCCTTAATCGCCTAACGACTTCTCTACCCGAATGTAGGGAAAGGCGCCGCGGCGGCGCCGACCATTTACGATTTGGAAACTATTCCTATTCGCCCCTCGGTGTCACGCGCGAATCAGTCCGCGCCGGCAAGAAGGCGTGAGGTCATTTCGAAAAGGTTGGCGGAAATCGGTTTGGCGGCGACCACCCGCTTGAGGGCGGCTTCCGCCTGGCGCCGCCTGACCGGCTCGAGCCGCCGCCAGCTTTCAAGCGAGATCGTCATCCGGGCCGCGAGCTGCGGGTTAATCTTGTCAATCGCCAGAAGCTGATCGGCGAGAAAATCGTAGCCGGCGCCGTCTGCCTGGTGGAACCCGGCAAGGTTCTGCGCTGCGAAAACCCCGATAAGGGCGTTGACCTTGTTCGGGGTCTTGAAATCAAACGCCTCGTGATCGAGCAGCGCGCGAACTTCGCCCAGGGCGCGATCGGCCGGCGCCATCGCCCGCCAGGCCAGCCACTTGTTGGCGACCAGCGTGTCGCCGCGCCACTTCATGTAGAAGCGCTCAAGCGCCCGGTCGCGCGCAGGCGTTTCCGACATTGCAAGCGCTGCGGTCGCCGCCGCCTCATCCGTCATGTTGGTTGCGCTCGCCGCCTGTTCTTCCGCGAGCGACCAGTCGCCCGC
>JBGSVH010000127.1:0-22860 GCA_041753055.1 Parvularculaceae bacterium | reverse complement strand
GTGGACGCGATCTCGCCGCTGGCCCGCGCGACCGCAAGGCGCGGCGCCGACGCGCTGCTTGGCGGGTTTGGCGGCGTCTTTGACCTGAAGGCGGCGGGCTTTGCCGATCCGCTGCTGGTCTCGGGAACCGATGGCGTCGGCACCAAGCTGAAAATCGCCTTCGACACCCAGCGCCATTCAACCATCGGCATCGATCTGGTCGCCATGTGCGTTAACGATGTACTGGCGCAAGGGGCCGAGCCGCTGTTCTTTCTCGACTATTTTGCGACCGGCAAGCTTGAAGAAGGTGTCGCCGCCGACGTCGTGCGCGGCATCGCCGAGGGCTGTCTTGACGCGGGTTGCGCCCTGATCGGCGGCGAAACCGCGGAAATGCCCGGCATGTACGCCGCCGGCGAATATGACCTCGCCGGATTTTGCGTCGGCGCGGTTGAGCGCGAAGACCTTCTCCCGCGCAGCGTCGAGGCGGGCGATGTGTTGATCGCGCTGCCTTCATCCGGGCCGCATTCGAACGGCTATTCGCTGATCCGCAAGATCGCCAGCGACGCCGGCGCCGCCTATGCCGATCCCGCGCCGTTCAACTCCGGGATTACACTTGGCGAAGCCTTGCTGGCACCGACGCGGATTTATGTGAAGCGGCTGTTGCCGCTGCTCAAGGACAGCGGTGTCCGCGGTTTTGCGCATATCACCGGCGGCGGGCTCACCGATAATGTGCCGCGGATTTTCCCGGATGAATTTGCGGCGCGCTATGACGAAACAGCGCTGTCGCTGCCGCCGGTATTTGAATGGCTGATGCAGGCGGGCGGTCTGTCGCTTGCGGATATGCGGCGAACATTCAATTGCGGCGTCGGCGGCGTGCTGGCGGTGCGCAAGAGCGCCGCTGCGCGCATTCTTGCAGCGCTGCTCGATGCCGGCGAGCCGGCGCGCGTCATCGGCGACATTGTCAGGGCGTGAGGCGATGACAAAGACCCGCGTCGCCGTTTTGATCTCCGGACGCGGCTCAAACATGAAATCGCTGATCGAGGCGGCGCGCGATCCGGCCTTTCCGGCGGCAATCGTTCTGGTCGTTTCAAATGTTCCGGGCGCCGGCGGTCTCGCGGCGGCGCAGGAAGCTGGAATTGCAACCGCCACGATTGATCATCGCGGATTTGGCAAGGGCGCGGCCGGGAAACGCGCCTTTGAAACCGCGCTCGATCAGGCGCTGCGCGCGGCAAAGGCTGACCTTGTTTGTCTTGCCGGGTTCATGCGACTGCTGTCGGCGGATTTCGTCAATCAATGGGACGGCCGGCTGATCAATATTCATCCGTCTTTATTGCCTTCGTTCAAGGGATTGGACGTACACGAACAAATGCTCGCCGCCGGCGTCAAGATCGCAGGCTGCACCGTGCATTATGTCAGCGCCGAGATGGACGCCGGCCCGATCATCGGACAGGCGGCCGTACCGGTTCTGACGGGCGACACCCCCGATAGCCTCGCCGTGCGTATCCTGGAACAGGAACACCGACTTTATCCCGAATGCGTCCGGCGGATCGCCTCTGGCGCCCTCCGCCTTGGCGATGACGGCATTGTCGAGATTGGCGGCGCCGAGGCCGCCGGCGCCCTTCTTAACCCGTCATCGGCTAGATAGCCGCGTTAAACCGCTTGGTGAAATCGCGCACGCGCGCCGCATTGGCGCCAAGGTCGGAGCCGCCGACACGCGATTGCGACCTGAGATCGACTTTCGTTTTACCGTCACCGAGCGGCGTCAGGCGAACAATGAAATCATCCTTGAAGCCGAACCATTTCGAAGTTGCGACCGCCTCAATCCGCCAGCCGCTTCCGGCGGCGTCCGCCGCGGGCCCTTCAACCAGAATGTCCATTCCCATGGCGGTCACCACATCCTTTGCGACAGCCGCCGCTGAGGCGAGTTCAGCTGTTACGATGATCGGCGCAATATCCGGAAAGGCGTTTCGCTGCGCCTCGGCGACCGTCTGATTGTCCTCCGCCCGCGGTACAGCATCGGCGCCGCGATAGTCCGCGGGATTTTTGCGCGGCAAATTCGCAGCCGCGATGATCTGCGGCGGATCATCGAAGTCGGTTGTGATGTCGTGAATGAACGGGTTCGCTTCGAACGCCGCCTTCATCTTGATTGGAACGATGCCGGCGCCGCCAGCGATCAGCGCCGCCAGAACCGCAAACACGGCAGAGCGCGGTCGTTTGGTCACAGCGGCGGCGATCGCGGCGATGATTGACAGCCCCGCCGCGGTAAACAGCGGCGACAGCGCGATCCCGCCAAACAGCGTCTTCGGCGCGGAGACTTCGCGGATCATTGTCAGCCCAAGGCCGTAATCCCACAGGCCGAGCCGCGCCCCCGGCCCCGCAGCAAGGATCGGCAGCGCCAACAAAACTGTAATAAGGATGATAGCCTTGATCGCCACACGCATGGTTCCCTCCCGCTGCCGGTAGCGCCATTCATACTCGTAAATCCGGCCGCTTCAAAATTCCAAACTTGCATGTCGCTTCGCCAGCCCCCATTTGACGCGGAGATTGAGGAGAATGGCCGATGCCGCGTCAGATCAGCGTTACCTTGTCCCACGACCTTGGCGAGGCGGAAGCCCGCCGCCGGCTGCGCGAAGGCTTTGGCAAGATCAAATCGAGCCTTGCCGGCGGCATGGTGTTCGCCTTCTCCGAAGACTGGGCGAGCGATAATCAGCTGCGCTTCGCGGCGAAGGGCCTTGGCCAGACGATTTCCGGCGTCATCGACGTCTTTCCGCAGCATGTTCGCATTGAAGCGATGCTGCCCGGCGTCCTCGCCTCGCTTGCCGAAATCATCACTGGCAAGCTTGAAAAAGAAGGAACGCTGCTGCTTGAGAAAAAGTAGCTGCTTGTTCCGCTAACTCGAACGGCAACCGGCAACGCCGGCGGCGGGAATAACCGTGCGCCAGCCGGATGTTGATTCAACCGTCACCAGTCCGCGTTCGAGATAACTGCCGCCATCAAAGCCGAGGCCGAAACGCACTGACACGGTCGCTGTGAATCCGTCGATGGTCAGCGTCTGGTTTTCAGAAATGCCAAAACCCGATGCGCCGCCGACCTTGCTGATGGCGAGTTTCATCGGTGCGCAATTAATAATCATGTCGGCGTCCTTGCCGGCTGTGACCCGCAGAATTGGCGCCGGCTGGTCAGCCTCAAGTGTCCAAAGGATCATCCCGCACGCGCCTTTCGGCAGCGCCGCGTCGGGAAGGGCCCCGATGACAATATCGCCTTCGCCGCCAGGCGCCGCGACAACCGTCGGCGCCTCCTTGCCGGATGTCAAGGTTGAGCAGCCCGGCGCGGCGATTGCGGCGATCAGCAAAAATGGAACGAGCTTCATGACGTCAGTCCTTTCAGTCGACCCGCCGCGCGGTAGGAGAGATTGGCGTTATCGCCTTCAAATCCAAACAGGCGCAACGCATTGTTGATATCCGCCCGCCGCGACGACGCGGTAAATGTCAACGTATAGGAAAAATCCGGCGCGACGAAAGCTTCGAGTCTTGCGAGGCCGTTCGAATTCTCCCCGGTGAGAGAAACTTTGAATTTGCCATCGACGCACTGAATGTCGCCAGCAAGCGGCAGGGCATCAGATCGCCATTGGCTGGTCAGGGTTTCGAGCGCATTTGTTGAAATGCGCGCATCCTCTGCCTTGCAGCTTGATTTTGAAAGTTGCAGCCGCCCGGCGGAAAGGTTTGCACTGCCGTGGTAACTCGCCCCGAAGAAGGTGTAGCGGCGAATGGCCGACAGATTGAATTCCCCGGCGGCGTCACGCAGATCGATCGATGACGGCGAAATCGCCACTCTTCCCTTTGCGGCAAGCGCGCCGCCGCTGCTGGTGACGCGCGCGGCGATTTTTCCCGTCAACAATCCAAGGGGTTCAAGCCGGAATGAAATCCTGCCGAGCGCTATCCCGTCGTAGGAGACATTGGTGAGCTCGCCGCGCCATAGCGTGCCGGACGTCCCGCCAATTTCGAGGAGCGGCGCCGCTTGAACTGCGACATTTGCGGCGATCTCAGCCGGCGCATTCGCAACCGCGCTGATCAGGAAGGCGCCGGCGCCAACCGCCAACAAAGAGCGATTTCGACGCGCTAACAAGGATGCCAGAACGCTCACCGCGCCGCCCGCCGGATCAGGGTCAATTGCGCCTGCACATCCTCGCCATTGGCGCTGCGCGCAATATCGGCGGCGGCGACCGTCACGGCGTATTTGCCTTCAATTGCGCGCAACCACTCGAACAGCTTGTCGGGTTTTGCCGCGACATTGGCGTCGACGCCGCCGTCGCTGCGCCCATTACGGTAATTGACGACGATCTGGAATTCGCCAGTCGATTGCGTCAGGACATTGAGGATCGGCGTTTCAAGATCGACGCCGGCCGACGTTGCGGCGACGCCGGCATAGGCGCTCGCTTCGGACACAAGGCGGTACAGATCCTCGGCGCGTTCGCGATTGTCGCGCTGGTTCGACCGCCAGCCGGCCGCCGGCGCGATGATCAGCTGCAGGAGGATAATGACACCGACGATTGTGCCGCCGGCGCCGACAAATAGTTTCTCACGGTCGGACAACCTTTGCCAAAAATCTTTCATTTCGCCCTCGCCGACATTTCGCCAACCCAGGCCTCGCCCGAGCGGCGGTAACCGCCGCTGTCGCTGGCGATCAGCCCATTGGCGTCAAGCGCCGCGCGGAATGTCTCAATTCCGGCGTCGGAATTGCTGCGGATGTTGAAGGCGAACTGGCCGCGCGCTGCGTCGTAGCGGATGCGGTCGATGGCGACGCCGTCTTGCGCTTCGAGAGTGGCGGACAGCCGCTGCGCCATTTCGAGGAAAGAGGCCGCCTTGATCCCCTCGGCGAGAACCCGACGCGCATGGCCGCGAATGTCGGCGCTGGCGTAGGCTGGGAACGCCGCCTTGTGCATAGCCTGCGCCGATGTTTCATAAGCCGAAGCGACGCGGGCGTCTCTGACGCCGCCGGCGATCACCGAAACCAGAAGCGCCGCCGCCAGCCCCGCCGCAAGAATGGCGGGACGCTTATAGGGCGCGACATTGAATGACCGCGCCGACCGCCGCCGGAAAGCGCCTGTCAACAGATTTACCGGCGCCGGCTTTGCGGAAAGTTCCGCGCCAAAAAGCGTGAGCAGATCGATTTCGTGCGCCATCGCGCGCCGCTCAATCGGACGCACCGTCCACTGCCCGGCCAGGCCGTCATCAGCGTATGCAATGATGGCGCTGTCACCCGACGCTTCGATGAATGCCGGCGCGACAGCGCCGGCAAGATCGAGTTCGGCGGAAAATCCTGCAGCCCCCCGCGACGCAATCAGCCGCCCGCCGTCAATGACCAGCACGCATCGCTCAGCGCCACCGCCAATGCAGGCAAAATCAACCGTCAGTTCGTTGATCGCAATCCCCGTCCCGTCAAGCGCCGCCAGCCATTCCGCCAGCAGACGTTTTGAAATCGCACAGGCCGATCTCGCCGCGCCTTGCGACACCACGATGTGAAGATCGTCAATCGGTTCAGCGAGGTCGTCTTCAAGAATATAGGCGGCGGCGGCGTAAAGCTTCGCCGCCTGTTTCGGCGGCGCGGGAATTTCACGCGCAGCCACCTGTTCGCCGGGAAGCACCGCGACAAGGCGCGCGTCGGCCGGGATCCTGTCCGCAATCGCGGCGAGTGCAGCGACATCGCCAACGCGCCCCGCTTCGCCGGCGGCGCCCATGGCGAAGGCGCCCCAGACGACAGGGTCATTTGGCGTTGCGCCCAGCTTGAAGACCACAAGGTCGGTCAATGGTCGTCTCCGAATGTCCGCGCGACAAGCTTTGGCGGCGCGCTCGGCGGCGCCTCGAACAGCAGTTTTTCTTCTATCGTCCGATCGTTAACTTCAAGCCTGATCAGGGCCTCAATATAACCCGAAACAACGGCAATTCCCGGAACGGTTGAAAGCGGCGCCTCAAGGGCCTCCAGATTTGACACGCCCCCGGGCGGAACCGCGCCAATCTGCGAGCGGATGTCATTGAGGCTGACGCCAGAATCCGCGGGCAGCCGCGCCAGCAGGACCGGCGCATGATCCGGGCCAATCATGTTGACATTGATCGGCGCCGGCGCGGTTCCGGCAAGCGCGCAGAGATAGGGCTGCACTTTCCGGTAAAGTGTTCGCGATACGCCATCCATCGCCCGTAATTCCGACAGGGACTGGATCAGTTGCCCGCTGGTCCGGTATGGCGTCGGCAGGGCTGTATAAAAACTGTCTTCCGCGCCCTGCCCGGACGAGAGATCGTCGGAGTCGATAAAATCAACAACGACGTCGGCGAGCTTGGCGGCTTCACCGGAACCAAGACCGACCGCTTCCAGCATTTTTACAAAACCCGCAATATTTGTGGGATCGCCGGTATAGCTTCCGGGTCCCCCGGACACCAGGCTGTTGATATTGAAACACGCAGAGCCGTCGCGAAAGGCAATTGTCGCCGCGCCGCCTTCAATCGGCAATTCAATCGGATCGCCGAAAATTTCGCTGCCGCGCGCCATCCGCGCAGGTGACGTCGCCAGATATTTCTTGAGGATTTCGCGGGCAATCGTTTCGCCCGCTGCAGCGCGCCAGAAAAAATCGCTGCGGGCGCGATCAGAAGCACTTCGTTCAATGCCCGCGGTCACAATATTGGTGATCGACAGCAGGATGAACGACAGCGTCGCGACCAGCAACAGCACAACAATAAGCGCTGCCCCGCGTTGGCGTGAAGGTGTTGAGCGCGCCGTCATTGCAGCTTTCCAATCCAGAAAAGCTGTTCGATTTCACCGAAGCGTTTTGTCGCCAGCGTCAGGCGAATCGCCCCCGGCGCCTCGCCGACACCTTGCGGGGCCGGCCAGAGGTCGACGAAATTCAAGCCGGCGCTGGTCTCGCCGCCAGCAAAGAAACTGATCCGGACGGATGAAACATCGCCCAGCAGCACCCGGTCGGTTCGCTTCTGGCCCCGCGCATCGTCGAGATAAGGGCGAATGCGGCGCACCAGCGCATCGCCGACGATCAGATATTCAACTGCCTGCAAGGTCGGGCGCGGCGCCAGATCGTCAGGATTGTCCCAGCCGCGACGGACAAACGCCATCAACAGCCGCTCGCCGTCAATGCGCGGCAGAAAGCTCAATCCATCGCCGCCAAGAAAGGGCGCGGGATAGGGTTTGCCGAATTCGTCGCGCACGGAACGCAGGACGATATTGGTGAGATCCTGTTTGACGATCAGCCGCATGACCTGCATGTCGCGCAGATCGCGGTCGGCTTCTTCCAGCTGTTCACGGCCCTCAACGGAAAGCCGCAGCGCATAAACCGCCGCCCCTGAAATCAGCGCAAAAATCAAAAGCGCGATCAGAAGTTCCGGCAAGGTCAGCCCGAATTGTGCGTTTCGTTTCATGGCGTCGCCCGAACCGTATCGACCCGCGCCAGCACTTGCGCGTCGGTCTCGCGCGTCACCGTAACTGCAATGCGCAGCAATCCTTCACCGGCCTCTGATACGGCGCGCTTGACCGCCCATTTACGGCCGGCCGCCTCGACGATTTCAGTCTCTTCGCCCTGGTCCGGCGGCGCCGGGCGAATGAGCGTTTCGGTAGCCCGGTTGTCGGCGACGATCCCGGCGATCAGCCGTTCCTGTTCGGCGGCGGCAAAACGCGTGCTCTGCGCCACCATTGCGTAAGCAGCGATGGCGACGCCAGCGAGGATCACCAGCGCAACCAGCGTTTCAACAAGTGTCATGCCGCGCTGACGTGGCCTACGCATCCTGCTTCACCGCGACCTTCGCGCCGTCGGAAACCGTCACCGTCCAGACGCCGTCGGCGCTTGAGAAACGCACCTTGAACGCCGGCTGCGCACCGAGCGGATCGAGCATGATATGCGCGACGCCTTTTTCTTCATCTTCTCCGGTCTCGATATTTTCCTCGACGCCCAGCGCGCGCGCATTGTCGTTGGCCGCGTCTTCGATTTCTGGCGTGGCCGTTGTCCGCTGGTCGAAATCCTTGCGGGCAAGCGCTGCTACCTTGTTCAGCGCAACCCATTCACCGCCTTTCAGCGCCTCGAACAGATAACCGCTGGCGTCAATTGAAACACGCATCGCCGCGCCGGACGCAATCGCTTCGTCAAGCGCAATCTGCATGCGCGCAGCAAAACGCTCGGCGTCGTCGCGCACCGCCGGACGCGACGGCGGCGCGTTCAGCAACACAACCGTCGAGGCGAGCGCGAGAATGACGACGACAACCAGAAGCTCGATCAGCGTCAGGCCGCGCTGCGCCGGGCGGGCTATTTTTCTTCGGTCCAATTGACTATGTCCGCGTTGACGCCCGTGCCGCCCGGTTCGCCGTCGGCGCCAAGCGAAAAGATGTCGATGACGCCGTGTTCGCCCGGCTGGCGATATTGATAGGCGCGTCCCCATGGATCGACCGGCACGGCCCGCAGATAGCCGCCCGGACGGTATTGATCGGCATGCGCTTCGCCGGCGGGCGGCGTCACCAGCGCCTCAAGCCCCTGCTCTGTCGTCGGATAGATGAACATGTCGAGGCGATACTGATCGAGGGCGTTTTCGATCGACCCGATATCGATTTTCGCCTTGCGGCTCGCGGCGCGGTCGCGTTCCGGCAAGACGTTGACAACGATCAGCGCAGACAGCAGCGCAAGGATCGACAACACCACCAGCAATTCGATCAGCGTGATCCCGCGCTGGCGCTTCTTGTTGTTTTTCCGGCTCCGGTCGATCATCAGACGGGTCTCCATTTCATGTGGTTTTTCATCAGCTTCCGGCAAGGGTGTTAAGCCTCAGGATCGGCAGCATGATGGCGACGACGATCAGCATCACGGCGACCCCCATCATGATGATGATCGCAGGTTCGAGGAGGCGCAAGGCGACCGTTGAGGCTGTATCGAACTCTTCTTCGAGTTGGGCGGCGGATTTGTCGAGCATGAGCGGCACGGCGCCTGCCCGTTCGCCGGCGGCGATCATGTGCGTCATCATCGGCGGCAGCACGTTGGCGCGTTTCAAGGCGCCGGCGAGCGACGTTCCTTCGCGCACCTGTGTGATTGCACCGTCGAGCCGGTCGCGCATGAAGCTGTTGCCGATCGTTCGCTGCGCACCTTTGAGGCTGTCGAGCAACGGAGCGCCACCGGCAAAAAGCGTCGCAAGTGTTCGGGCGAAGCGCGCGCCGTCGAGGCCGCGCAGCAATTTCCCAAGCACGGGAACAGTCAGGATCCAGCGGTCGAAAATGAGCTTGAAACGCGGCGCACGCATCGCCTGCCAGAACGCCGCTGACCCGATCAGGACCGCGGCGAGCAGCATCAGGCCGTAGGACCCGAGAAAATTCGATACGCCAATGACAAGCCGCGTGACCAAAGGCAGCTGCGCGTCGAAGGTTTTGAACTGGTCGACGATTTTCGGCACGACCTGCGTCATCAAGGCGGTGACGACGAGCCCTGCGACAACCGCCAGCGCAATCGGATAGATCAGCGAGGCGATCGCCTTGTTGATCATGGTGCGGTTCTTCTCAAGCATGGTCGCAAGGCGGTCGAGTACGCCGGCAAGATCGCCGGATGTCTCGCCGGCCGCGACAACCGCGCGATAAAGATCGGGAAATGATTTCTTGTCTTCGCCAAGCGCTTCGGCGAAGCGCCAGCCTTCGAGTACGCGCTCGCGTACCGCAAGCAGCCGTTTTCGCGATCCCGGCTTGTCGGTCTGCAGCGCCACCGCGTTCAAGGCTTCTTCGAGCGGCGTCGTCGCCCCGATCAGCACCGCCAGCTGGCGCGTCAGATTGACGAGTTCGATGGCGCCGATTTTCGCCGGCGCTTTCGATCCGGCGGCAAGGCCGGCTTTTTCGCGCGGCGCAGAGACCGACACCGGCGTCAGGCTGAGGCGGCGCAATTCGCGGCGCGCCAGACGCGCCGAGTCCGCATTGACGACGCCGCGTCTGGAGCGGCCGCCAATGTCGAGCGCTTCATATTCAAACGACGGCATCGTCTTCCTCCTGACGCACGACGCGGAGAACTTCCTCGATCGAGGTCAAGCCGGCGAGCACATGGCGAAAACCGGATGCAGCAAGCGTATCAGCGCGGCGGAACGCTTGCGCCGCCAGTTCAGCTTCGCTCGCATCTTCGTGAATGAGCCGCCGCAGCGTTTCATCGATCACCATCAATTCATAAACGCCAATCCGGCCTTCATAGCCAGTGTGCCCGCAGCGGCCGCAGCCGACGGGCTTTGAAACCTTGATCGCCTCACCGGCGCCAACGCCAAGAAGTTTGCGTTCGGCGTCGTCCGGCTCATAAGGCGCCTTGCAGGTCGGGCAGAGACGGCGAACGAGGCGCTGCGCCAGCACCGCGGCGACCGTCGATGATAACAGGAATGGTTCAGCGCCCATATCGCGCAGCCGGGTGATCGCGCCAACCGCCGAGTTCGTGTGCACGGTCGAAAGAACAAGGTGGCCGGTCAAAGCGGCCTGAATGGCGATTTGCGCGGTTTCGACATCGCGGATTTCGCCAACCATCACGATGTCGGGATCCTGACGCAGGATAGCGCGCAGGCCGGTCGCAAACGTCATCCCGACTTTCGGATTGATCTGCGTCTGGCCAACCCCGTCGATGGCGTATTCAACCGGATCCTCGACGGTGAGAATATTGCGGCTTGGATCGTTGAGAAGTTTCAGCGCCGCATAAAGCGTCGTCGTCTTGCCGGAACCGGTCGGACCAGTGACGAGGATAATGCCGTTCGGCCGCGCCAGCGCCTGCTGCAATCGCCGCAAGGTTTCCGCCGGCATGCCGAGCGCGTCGAGATCGAAGCTTGCTTCTTCCTTGTCGAGAATCCGCATGACGACGCGTTCGCCGAAACGCGCCGGCAAGGTCGAGACGCGGACGTCAATCAGCTTGCCGCCAAGCGCCAGTGAAATCCGCCCGTCCTGCGGCAGCCGCTTTTCGGCAATATCGAGACGCGCCATGACTTTGACGCGGCTGGTCAGAACCGGCGTCATCCGCGCCGGTAGCGAGAGAATTTCACGAAGCACGCCGTCAATACGCAAGCGGATCGACAGCGACTTTTCATAAGGTTCGATATGAACGTCGGAGGCTTTCAGCTTCACCGCTTCGGCAATGATGGCGTTGATGAGGCGGATGACCGGCGCATCGTCCTGGGTGTCGAGAAGGTCCGCCGTCGCCGGCAATCCTTCAGCCAGCGAGGCGAGGTCGTCCTCACCTTTTTCAAGGTCAAAGTCGTCCGCCCTGATGCCGTCCGCCGAGTAAATCTCCGACAGGCGGCGCTCGAAGGCGTCGGCCGGCATCAGGTCAACGGCGATCGGCGCATTGACGACGCGCCGCACTTCAAGAAGCGCCATCGGATCAGGCTGTCCGCGCGCGCCGATCCGCGCCGGACGCGCCGCGCCATCAAGAACGACAAGGCCGTTCTCCTTGGCAAAAGCATAGGTCAGTCGGACCCGCGGCGCTGCTTGTGTTTCACTCATTGTTCAGCGGGCGCTGGGTTCTCTTTCGCGCCGGTAACCTGTTCGATCAGACGGTCGAGTTCGGTCTGCTGGCGGCCGGTTGCAAGCATTTCACGCGCCTTGATGTAGTCGAACTTCTTCGAGGTCACCGCTTCGGCGCTGTTGCGGTCTCTGATCACCGTCGGGCGCAGGAACACCATGAGATTGCGCCGCGTGCGCGTTTTCGAAGAGGATTTGAACAGGTTACCGGCAATCGGAATATCGCCAAGCAACGGCACCTTGTCTTCGATTTTTTCATCGGTCTGGTCGATGAGGCCGCCAATCACCAGGATGTCGCCATCGTCAACCAGCGCAGTTGTCGAAATTTCGCGTTTGTTGGTGATGAGGTCAGTCGATGAGGCGATGATCTGGCCGGCGACACTTGAAGTCTCCTGACGGATTTTCAAGGTCACCGTGCCGCCGTCATTGATCTGCGGCGTCACTTCGAGAATGACGCCGACCTGTTCGCGCGTCACCGTACGGAAAGCGTTTTGAAGGGTCGTTCCAACCGCCTCGCCAGTTGTAATCGGAATTTCCTGACCGACCGAGAGCTTTGCCTCCTGATTGTCGAGCGTCACAACCGACGGGAATGACAGCACATTGGAATCGGTGTCCTTCTTCAACGCCGTCAGCACTGCGCCGAAGACCGCGTCATTGCCGATCTTGCCGCCGGCGCCGCCGATAAATCCGTTGGTTGCAACCAGGGAGTTGATCGCGGTGGTGGCGAGCGTATTGCTGAGCGTCGTATTCGATCCGGTTGAAGGAGATGTCCCGCCCTTCAGGAGATCGGGATTTAGAAGCAGCGCGCCGGCGGTCGCCAATATGTTCGGCGTCGTGCTGGAAAAATTCGTTGCGGTGAACGGCACGCGTTTTCCATCCAGAGGAGCCAGCAGATATTCAACGCCCAGCGCGCGCGCAGTCGTGTCGGAGACCTCGACAATGATCGCCTCGATCTGCACTTGCGCCCGTCGCACATCGAGTTGCTGAACGACCTTGCGCAAGGTCTGCTGGATATCGGCGTCGCCGGAAATGATCACCGAATTGGTGGCTTTATGAAATGAGATATTGGCGCGCGACGCGGCGGCAACGGCCTGTCCGTCGCCAACGCCCGCCGTCGTTTGTCCGCTGGCAATCTCCTTCAGCAATTTCGCCATGTCTTCCGCATCGGCGTGATTCAAGCTGATGACCGACAGATCGGATTGAGTTTTGCCGATGCGATCAAGTTCGTTGACGACGCCGACGAGGCGGCCGAGAATCTGGGGTTCGGCCCTGATGAGAATGGAATTGCTCGCCGCGACCGGCACCACGCTGACATTTGACGCCGATGAGGCGCCCTCTTCCGAAATTTCCTGCGCAAGGTTGGCGACGACGCGCGCAACCTCGGTCGCCGAGGCGTTCTGCAAGGTCATCGTGCGATAGACAGTCGTGTCGCGATCAAGCTGCGCCAGAACTTCGAGCAGGCGTTTCATATTGTCAGCAGAATCAACGAGAATGATCGCGTTGCCGCTTCTGACCGGCGCGACGACGCCGCGCTCTGAAATGATCTGAGACAGGTTTGCCGCCGCCTCCCTGGCGTCAACATGGCTGAGGCGGACGATCTGGGTGACGATGTCTCCGGCCGTCGCTTTCCCGACTGGGCCCGCTGCGCGCGATCCTTCCTGAATGGGTATGATCCGGTAGCTGTTGCCGCTGATCGGGGTTGCGGTAAAGCCGGTGACGCGCAACGCCGCCTGAAACAGTTCCCATGCCTCATCGGCGCAGAGCCCGCCATTCGGACCGGACTTGATGGTGACGCGGCCAGCGACGCGCGGATCGAGGACAAACTTTTTGCCTGTCCGCATCGCGATCTCGTCGACCACCGAACGGATATCGGCGTCTTCAAGGTTGAGCGCCTCGCCGCAATTTTCCTGCGCATGGGCGGCGCCGACCATGGCGGCAAGCGCGCAGGCGAGGCCGACAATGCTCTTGTTATGTCTGTTACCAGTCCTAATCATACATCCTTGATTGTTCAGCTTTACTCATTTTCATTCTGCGCCTGGTCTTTCAGCGAAATCGTGATCGGCACGACCACGCCATCGCGTTCAACGCTGAGCGTAAAATCGGTCTTGCCCTGCAAGGCGGCGATCGCCGCAAGGCCTTTGCTGATATCGGCGCCAATCGGGGTGTTGTTGACAGCAACCAGCGCGTCGCCCGGCTCAAGACCGAGCGCTTCAAACGCTTCGGGGTCGTTCGCCGGGCGCAAGATGAGACGCATATTGCCGACGGGGTCAAGATCCGGTGTTGCAACGACGACGCGTCCGATCGATGCGATGCCGCCAGCGGCGGTCCCATCGTCAACCTGACCGGCGGCAACTGGCGCGACGGCGCCTTGCGCCGCGATCACGTCGCGATTGACAAGGCGCAGCGATTCCCTGACGCCGCTGCGGTTAATGACGACCTGATCGCGGTAAACGCGCTCAAGCGTTACGCCGCTGGTGATGGTGTCGCCGACAGAAAAACGCCCCTGCTTTTCATCTGGCGTCTTGATGATCGCCGCGCCGCCATTGTCGTCGATCCAGGTGCCATGCAGGGCGAGGTTGAGCGTTGTTTCGGCAAGGTCGGGTCCATTGGCGAAATCATCGGCGGCGACCGGCGCCGCATCTGACGACAATTTGAATGGGTCAATCGGACCTGATGCGGCTTGTTCGATTGGCGCGGTGCTTTGCGGGACGGCGGAACTCGGTTTCGGCGCTGGTCCGAACAAGCCCAGCAGCGCCGGCGCAAGCACAAGGCCGATTGCAGCAACCAGCGCAAATTCGGCAATGCGGATTAACGCCGGGTTTACCGGCGCGCGTCCGCCGCGCGGCGCTGCGAAAAGCGAGGCGAACCGATCGCGCATCGCGGGCGGTGTAAAGGGAAATCGTCGCAAATGATCGATTCTGAAAACCACCAAAACCAGAAACTCACCTAAACGCGCCCGAGCGCCGCCTGGCGCCGGATTGACCGCCAGACGCAAAGAACTATCAAATTCCAAGCCATTAGCCCATGACAAGCTGGCCGAAACGGCTCCTTAGACCAAGACTTCGGTTGATAATGTGACAAATTACAAACTATTTGCGCCACAGCGGGGAAAAGCAGGGATTTCTCTTCCCCAAACAGTTGAACCCGTCTCAGTCTGGTACGGCTTTCGGTATCGTAATTTCCCCGTCAGGGGCCAGCAATGAACAGCTTTGCTTTGCCCGCGGCTATCGCATGGGCCGCAGCGCCCGTCCTTGGGCTGATCGCAGGGAGCTTTCTCAATGTCGTGATTTTTCGCGGCCCGTCGCAATGGGGTCTCGTCGATGGCGCACCGCGCGGGACCCTCGCGGCGCCGCGTTCCTATTGCCCTGCCTGCAAGAACCCGATCCCTTCTTTCCGCCTGATCCCGGTCGTCAGCTATCTGCTGTTGCAGGGGCGTTGCGCCAATTGCGGCGCGGCGATCTCCTTGCGCTATCCGGTTGTTGAAGCAGTGGGCGCCCTGACCGCGCTTGCATCTCTTGCAGCGTTCGGGCCGAGCTGGGCGGCGGTCGCCGCCGCGATCTTCGGATTTGCGCTGATCGCGCTTGCCTTCATCGATCTTGAAACAGGATTTCTTCCCGACGCGATTACGCTGCCGCTCATTCTTGCAGGGCTTGGCGCCAACGCAGCCGGGTTGTTTGTATCCCTGCGCGATGCGGCAATCGGGGCGGCGGCCGCTTACCTCGCCTTTCGCGGCATCGGCGTCGCGTTTGAAAAACTCCGCGGCAAGGAGGGGCTTGGGCAGGGTGACGCAAAACTTCTCGCCGCGATTGGCGCGTGGGGTGGATGGGCGTCATTGCCAGTTGTTGTTGGCGTCGGCGCTGTCGTAACGCTGGGCTATTACGGCGCCCGCTATCCGTTCAGGAAAATCCCGATGGACAGCGAAATCCCGTTCGGCCCGGGTCTGTGCGCCGCCGGCTTTCTTGTGCTGCTTTCCGGAATGAGCGTCTTCTAGCGGCCTTTGAATTCCGGTTTTCTTTTCGCCATCAGCGCGGCGACCCCTTCGCGGCAGTCTTCCGACGCGATCGCGGTTTTCTGCAGCATCGCTTCGAGCGCCATGGCGTTGCGCAAACCGTCCTGCGCCGCGGCGCGAAAAGCGCGCTTGGTCAGGTTCATAGCGATCGGCGCGCGCGCCGCAATCGATTGCGCCCATTCGACCGCGTTGGAGACAACCTCCTCGGTCGGAACGACGCGATTGACGAGGCCAAGGTCAAGACAGCGCGAGGCCGGAACTCTTTCCGCCTCGATCGCCAGCTGATAGGCGCGCGCGTAGCCGACCTCCTGCGTCAACAGCCATGACAGGCCCCCGTCCGGAACAAGGCCGATATTGGAAAAGGCGCTCATCAGATAAGCGTCCGCCGCCATCACCCGCAGATCGCAAGTCAAGGCGAGGGTCATGCCGATGCCGGCGGCGGGTCCGTTGATTGCGGCGATTGCCGGCTTGTCGCAGCCCTGAATAATGGCGAGAAAGGCGCCGTATTCGGCGTTCAGCTGATCCTCGACGCTGCGCGTTCCGGAAACATCGGTGACATCGGCGCCGGCGGAAAACCCCCGCCCTTCGCCGGTAATGACGAAGGCGCGGACAGCGGTATCGGACGACGCCTTGCTGACCGCATCGACCATGTCCCGGCGCATTTCCGTGGTGAAGGAATTGAGCGCCTTGGGGCGATTGAGGGTGACAAGGGCGACGGCGTCGGAACGCATTTCATATTTGACGGTCATTTGGCTGCCTTTCGTTTTGCCCATTTTCGGCCAGACAACCGCTCGCGCCAAGCCTCGAACGCAGTCCGGGCGGCCCCTTCGGCGCGGCTGGCCTCACGCGGACTTTGGGGCTATCAGACGGCGCGATACCGTCAAGGAGCCCTCGCCATGGTCGACAGCCGCTTTTTCCGTGAAGATTGCTACATCAACGGCCAGTGGGTCGGCGGACCTGATCGCATCAAGGTCAACAATCCGGCGACCGGCGAGATCATCGGATCGGTCCCCAAATTCGGCCGCAAGGAAACCGCCGCGGCGATCGACGCCGCCGGGGACGCTTTCCTGCTCTGGCGTGAAAAGCCCGCCGTCGAGCGCGCCGATCTCTGCCGGAAATTCTATCAGGCGCTGATGGACAACCAGAAAGAGCTTGGCCGGCTGTTGACCATCGAGATGGGCAAGTCGCTGAAGGAAGCGATGGGCGAAGTCGCCTATGCGGCAAGTTTCTTCCGCTGGTTCGGCGAGGAGGCGCGGCGCATCTATGGCGACGTCATCCCCTCGCCATGGGCCGACAAGCGCATCATTGTGACCAAGGAACCGGTCGGCGTCGTCGGCTCGATCACACCGTGGAATTTTCCAACCGCGATGATTGCGCGCAAAGCCGCCGCCGCGATGGGCGCGGGCTGCACCATCGTCGCCAAGCCGGCGAGCCAGACGCCGTTTTCTGCGACCGCTTACGGCGTTCTTGCTGACGATGTCGGCGTTCCGAAAGGCGTCCTCAACATCATCACCGGCAAGGCGGGCGAGATCGCCGACGAGATGTGCGAAAATCCGAAAGTGAAGAAAATCACCTTCACCGGCTCCACCGAAATCGGCAAGCAGCTCGCCGCCAACGCGATGAAATACATGAAGCGCGTATCGATGGAACTTGGCGGCAATGCGCCGGTCATCATCTTTGACGATGCCGACCTCGATCGCGCCGTCGAAGGCGCAATGATCTCGAAATACAGAAATTCCGGCCAGACTTGTGTCTGCGCCAACCGGATCCTTGTTCAAGCTGGCGTCTATGAGAAATTTGCGGAGAAATTTTCAGCAGCGGTCGCCAAACTGAAAGTCGGCGACGGACTCGAGGAGGGAACCGAGCAAGGGCCGCTGATCGACGAGGCCTCCGTCAGGAAGGTTGAACAACATATCGAGGATGCAACGTCGAAAGGTGCGAAGATTCTTTCAGGCGGCAAGCGCCACGCCAAGGGGCTGTCATTCTTTGAACCAACCGTGCTGCGCGATGTGACGCCGGCGATGCTGATCGCCCGGGACGAAACCTTCGGCCCGGTGGCGCCGCTGATCCGCTTTGCCGGGGAAGCCGAAGTCATCCGCATGGCGAACGACACCGAATTCGGGCTGGCCGCCTATGCCTACACCCGCGACCTCGGCCGCGCCTGGCGGCTCGCCGAAAAACTCGACTACGGCATGGTTGGCATCAATGCCGGGCTCATTTCCACCGCCGAAGCCGCATTCGGTGGCGTCAAGCAATCGGGCCTGGGACGCGAGGGCGGACGTTACGGCATCGACGACTATCTGGAAATGAAGTACGTCAACCTGGGCGGACTGGCATGAGCCCTTCGGCAGGCCCGACGGGCAAGCCGGAAGCACGGTTAGCCGGCGCAGCCAGGCTCAAGAAAACATAGCAGGGCTGATCGCCCTGACCCGGCACGCGCCTGAACCCATGACCGCCGTCCTTGCCGACCTCCTCGTGCTGCTGCATCTGCTTTTCGTCACCTTTGTCGTCGTCGGCGGCTTTCTGCTGCCGCGCTGGCCGCGGCTGACATGGCTGCACCTGCCCACCGCCGCATGGGGCGCCTACATCGAATTCAGCGGGGGTATCTGTCCGCTCACGCCGCTCGAGAATCGCCTGCGCATTCTCGCCGGCGAAAGCGGTTACAGCGGCGGCTTCGTCGAACGCTACCTGCTGCCCGTCCTGTACCCGGATTATTTGACCCTGCCCGTCCAGTGGCTGCTGGGCGGGGGGGTGGTCGCAGTCAACCTGGTCGCGTATGCGCTGGCTTATCGTGCGTGGAGGCGTGCGCATGCCTAGGGGCGGCGATGAGGCTGACCGGCAAGCGTCGCCGGTCGAGGGGGAAAACGGCGTCGCCGTGCGACCGTTTCACTTCCCCGCGTGGTCGGTCTGAATGGTCGGCACCGGCGAACCTGCCTCGGCCGCCACGGTCACATCCGATGCCAGACCGGTGTTTGCTCCCCGCCTGCAAATTTGAAAAGTCCTGGTTAAACTGAAACCCGCGATCCCCGTAGAGGCGGCATGACCTCGGGATCCACCCACCCACGAGCTAGAGGAGACCTCCATGAACGACCTGACCGACGCCCTGACCGCGGAATTCGACAGCCTGGTGCCCCCGCCCCTGCCCCTGAACCGGCGCGGCTTTCTGGTCACCGCCCTGGGCGCGGGCTTCGCCCTCGCCGTGCAGCCGGTGGCGGCCCAGACCGCCATCACCACCGACAGCGAAGGCCTCACCGCCGGTGAAGTCCAGGTGCCCACGCCCGACGGCAATATGCCTGCCTACCGCGCCCAGCCGGCACAGGGCAACCATTTCCCGGTCATTCTGGTGGTGCAGGAAATATTCGGCGTGCACGAATACATCAAGGACACCTGCCGGCGCCTGGCCAAGCTGGGGTACCAGGCGATCGCCCCCGAACTGTATGCACGCCAGGGCGATCCGCGCCAGTACACGGCCATTCCGGACATCCTCACCAATGTCGTGTCGAAGGTTCCGGACAGCCAGGTCATGGCCGACCTCGACGCCTGCGTGGCCTGGGCCGCGGCCAATGGCGGCGACACCAAGCGGCTGGGGGTCACCGGCTTCTGCTGGGGCGGACGCATCACCTGGCTCTATGCGGCCCACAATCCCGGCGTGAAGGCCGGCGTAGCCTGGTACGGGCGGCTGACCAGCCAGTCGAGCGCGATGACGCCCAGGCATCCTCTGGATGTGGCCGACAAGCTGAACGGCCCGGTGTTGGGTCTCTACGGCGGCCAGGATTCGGGCATTCCGCTCAACACCGTGGAGAAAATGAAGGGGGCGCTGGCGGAATCCGCCAATCCTGCCAGCAAGGCTTCGGCCATCCACCTCTATCCCGATGCGCCCCATGCTTTTCACGCCGATTACCGGCCGAGTTACCGCAAGGCGGAAGCGGAGGACGGCTGGAAGCGGATGACCGAGTGGTTCAGGCAGCGCGGGGTTTGACGGGATCGCTTCAAGCGTCCCCCGACACCGATGCGGATCCCCGAACCGGTCTGGAAGTCCGCCTTTTCCACAAGCCGCGCTTAACATCCGCATCGTGTCGAGACGATTTCTCCGCCGCGAGAAGCGACCCTCACGCATTTCAGCACCCACCAACCGCTTTAGAGACTTACGCGTCCGGCCAGCCTGCCTCGGCTCCTTCCCCCACGAAGGGGTTGTCGCGGCGTTCGTGGCCGAAGGTCGACATCGCGCCGTGGCCCGGCACGAAACGCACGTCGTCGCCGAGCGGAAAAAGCTTCTCGCGGATGGCGGCGATCAGTGCGGCGTGGTCGCCGCGCGGAAAATCGGTGCGGCCGATCGAACCCTTGAACAGCACGTCGCCGACGAAGGCGAGCCGCGCCTCGGGCTGGAAGAACACCACGTGGCCGGGGGTATGCCCGGGGCAGTGCAGGACGTCGAAACGGATGGCGCCGACGTTCACCGAGTCGCCCTCCTCCAGCCACTGGTCGGGGGTGAACGCCACCGTCGGCGGAAAACCGAACCGCTCGGCCTGCTGCGGCAACAGGTCGAGCCAGAATTGCTCTTCGCGCTGCGGGCCGATGATGGGAATGCCGAGCGACTCACGCAGTTCCACCGCCGCGCCGACGTGGTCAAGGTGGCCGTGGGTGAGCAGGATGCTTTCGAGCCGGAGGTCGCGGCGGGCGACTTCCGCCAGCAGGCGCTCGGCCTCGCCGCCGGGATCGATCAGCGCGGCGCGTCCCTCTGCATCCCACACCAGCGAGCAGTTTTGTTGATACGGGGTGACGGGGAGGATGATAAATTCCATGCGAACCATTATCCCGCCGACCGATCAATCGACCAATCGCCATGCCCGCACCCGACGCCCTGCTGCTGCTTTCCACCCACTGCCCGCACTGTCCGGCGGTGCTGTCCGCGCTCGCCGACCTGCTGAAGCAGGGGGTGATCGGCCGCCTCGAGGCAGTCAATCTGGAGCAGCACCCCGAGGTCGGGCAGGCGCTCGGGGTGCGCTCGGTGCCATGGACGCGCATCGGCCGCATCGAGCTCGCCGGTGTGCACAGCAAGACCGAGCTGGCGGACTGGGCCAGCAAGGCCGACAGCGAGGCGGGATTCGCCGACTGGTTCCACCTGCTGCTGAAGGAAGGCCAGCTGCCCAAGGTCCAAGCGCTGATCGAGCGTGATCCGGCCCTGCTGGCGGCGGTGCTGCCGATCGTCGGCAACGTCGAGGCGAGCCTCAACGTGCGCCTCGGCGCCGGCGTGCTGCTGGAGGAGTTCGCCGGCAGCGACACCCTGCGTGCCCTGCTGCCGCGGCTGGGCGAACTGTCGCAACATGACGATGCGCGGGTACGGGCGGACGCCTGTCATTACCTCGGTCTGTCCGGGGAGGCCGCCGCACGCACCTGGCTGGAACCGCGCACCCGCGACGACGATGCCGACGTGCGCGAGATCGCCGCCGAGAGTCTGTCTGCCCTGCCTGGTTAGCAAGCGCTCGCCAGCATGTCCATCCCCGCCGCCTATCTCGGCGTCATCCTCATCTGGTCCACCACGCCGCTGGCTATTCAATGGAGCGCACAGGGATCGAGCTTCAGTTTCGCGGTGATGGTGCGGATGCTGATCGGGCTGGCGGTCTGCCTGCTGCTGCTGCGCGCCACGCGCACCGCCTTTCCCCTCACCCCGGCCGCGCGGCGACTCTATGCGATCAGCGGCCTGTCGGTGTTCGTGGCAATGCTGTTCACCTACTGGGGCGCCCTGCATATTCCGTCGGGGCTAATTTCAGTCATCTTCGGGCTGTCGCCGCTGGTTACCGGCCTGTTCGCCGCACTGTGGTTGAGTGAGCGCACGCTCACGCCAATCCGCATTGCCGGCCTTGGCCTGGCGCTGGCCGGCCTATGGGTCATCTTCGGCCAGCCCTGGCCGGGTGATGGCAAGGCCACGCTCGGAGCGCTCGCCGTGGTGGCGGGGATGACCGTCCAGGCGCTGGGGCTGGTGTGGATCAAGCGGCTCAACCTGCGCCCCTCCGCGCTCGCCATCACCACCGGATCGCTCGGCGTGGCGACACCGTTGTTCGTGCTGGCGTGGCTGGTGACCGATGCGGCGCAGCTGCCGCCCGACACCACCTTGCGCGCCGGCGCCGCCATCATCTATCTCGGCGTGCTCGGATCGGTGGTGGGCTTTACGCTGTATTACTACGTGATCAAGCATCTGGATGCCGGGCGCGTCGCGCTCATCACCCTGGTGACGCCGGTGACCGCCCTGCTGCTGGGGCAGACGCTCAACGCCGAAACCATCCCTGCCAGCGGCTGGGCCGGCATTTCGCTGATTGGCGCCGGGCTGCTGCTTTACGAATGGCAGGCGCTGCAGCAGCTGAGCGGGGGGGCAGGCAAGACGGGCGACTGAATCCAGGGGCACCGCACAAACCGCAGGCGAGCCTGGCACATTAAAGCTTGCCCGTATCACTCCGTAAATCAACCATTACTAAACAATGGCTTTGAAGGGTATCCCGTGTCTCTGATCAAATGCGCCAGCCTCGCCAGTCTGCTGTTCGTCACCGCATTCGCCGCCGCCGCCCCCGGCCGCAACGCTGAATTGACGGTTCCACCGTCGCCCGAAGCGCTGCACGAAAAGCTGCAGCAGATCAGCCAGGATCCGGCACAGCTCACCGCTGTGCTGCAGGACGGTCAGAAGGCCGCCTCGGTCTGCAGGCACTGCCACGGCGCCGGCGGCAACAGCGTGCTGCCCGAGGTTCCCAATCTGGCCAGCCAAAATGCCGTCTACCTGCTTGAACAGATGAACAAGTTCGTCCACGGTCAGCGCAAAACGTCCGACTTCATGACCGGCATGATCAAGGCCCTCACCCCGGACGAGCGCATCAGCATCGCCCTTTACCTGTCGCAGCAGCCGGTCACCCGAAAACCCGCCGGCAACAACGAGCAGGGCGCCGCGGGCAAGAGTATTTACGAAAAGCTGTGCGTCAACTGCCATGGCGTGAGCGGCACCGGGACCGAAAAGATTCCGCGTCTGGCCGGACAGCAGCTTAAATACGTTGAGGATTCGCTGAAGCGCTATCGCAGCGGCAGCGGCGAGCGCATCGACGCGAAGATGGCCGCGTATACCCGCAACCTGAAGGACGCGGACATCCGCAACCTGGCGGCCTATCTGGCCACCGTGCAGCCGTGAGAAGCTGCATGCCGCCAGCGGCTACTTCTTGAACAGATCGTCGAGCGTCTGCGGGGCGTCCGACTTCGTCCCGGCCTCACCGAACAGGGCATCGAGTCCGGCCCGGCCGCTCTGCACCATCGCCGCGCCGCCGCCCTGATAGGCGTCGGGACGCGGCACGAACCAGCCGCAGAAATTCGCCTGCGTCTTG
>JBGSVH010000126.1:0-1907 GCA_041753055.1 Parvularculaceae bacterium | reverse complement strand
GATCGCGCTCGGCGCGCCGCTCTTTGGCCTCGCCGCGATGGCCGGCGCGGTTCTGGCGCGCTATTATTCCTGAAGCGTTGGCCGCCAGCGCGAGGCGTCAAATCCCAAGGCCGTGCGCATGGCGTCAATCGCGGCGAGTTTTGCGTGAAACACCGACCAGTCGTCGCGTTCTGCAATCGGCGTCCAGATTGCTTCTACTTCATCGATCAGCATCGTGCAGGGCTCGCCTGAAAAATACGGGTGCGCCAGCCGTTTCGGCCGGACCGGCGTCAGCGCCGTCAGCCGGCTCTTCAGCGCTGAAAAATCAGCAGCAGCATAGAGCGCTGCGTTCGGTCCCGCCGCCGCCCGCGCCTTTGATGCAGCGCCGCAGAACCAGTCGAAGAACAAGGATTCGAACGGAATCCTGGATGTATCCATCCATTGCAAAAGGTTCGATGCAAAATCGAAATCATTGGCGCCGGTCGGCGTAACGCCGAGCCGGGCGAAAAAAGCCTCGACCATCGCGTATTCAAAATGCGCGGGAAACCGCTGCAGCGCTTCATTCAGCGCTTCTTCCTTGACCAGCGCGGCCAAGGTTCCGCCAAAGCGCGACAGGTTCCACAAAACCGCGTCAGGCTGGCGGCCATAGGCGTAAAGACCCGACTGATCGAAATAAGCAGCGGTGAAGCCGAAATCGACAATTGGCAGGAACCGCCACGGTCCGTAGTCGAAGCTCTCCCCGTTGACGTTCATGTTGTCGGTGTTGAGGACGCCGTGAACGAAGCCGGCCGCCATCCACTGCGCGGCAAGACGCGCGCTGCGGGCTACGATCCGGCTGAACCATTCGGCAAGGCGCAGCGCCTCATCGAGGCTTGCGATATCCGGATCGAACTCATCGATGCAATAATTGGCAAGGCGCGCGATCGCCGCCGCATCCCCTTCATGGGCGAGGCGTTGAAACGCGCCGAACCGGATGTGGCTGTGGCCGAGCCGCACCAGCACCGAGGCGCGCGTCGGCGACGGCTCGTCATGACGCTGCAGCGCTTCGCCGGTTTCAAGCAGGCTGAAGGTCTTTGACGTATAAACGCCAAGCGCTTCGAGCATTTCGGTTGCAAGAATTTCACGCACGCCGCCCTTGAGGGTCAGCCGCCCGTCGGCGGTTCTCGAATAGGGGGTTTGACCCGATCCCTTGGTGCCAAGATCAAGCAGCCGCCCGGCGTCGTCGCGCAATTGCGCAAACAGGAAACCGCGCCCGTCGCCGAGATCGGGATTGTAAACGCGGAACTGATGGCCGTGATAGCGCAGCGCCAGCGGCGTTTCGAGATTGTCCGGGAGCGGATCAAAACGGCCGAAATGGCTTATCCACGCCTCGTCTGAAAGGCCGCCAAGACCGACCTTTTCCGCCCAGCGCTGATTGCGGTAGCGCAGAATTGTCTCCGGAAACGACGCCGCCGCAACCGCGTCAAAGAACGGCCCCCGCCCTCCGGCCTCGCCCAGCGCCGCCAGTTTGGGAGTCGGCCGATAGAGACTGCGCGACATAAAACTCCAATCCCGTGCCTGGTTTCGGTTGGTAAGACGGTTGTAACGCGCGCTGGAGGGTAGAAAGCGCCAAATTTATCTTGCAACTGCGAAGACGATCGCGCATTCACCACCGGATCCGAGCATCGAGGACGTTATGGCGACAGACGCCATCCTGCAAACGACACCGGCGGCAACAGAACGAAATCTGCCGACCGCCGCCGATATTCGCGCCGCCGCCGGCCGCATTGCCGGGCGCGTGATGCGGACGCCGCTGGTGCGCGCTGAAAAACTGTCGGCGCTGACTGGCGCTGATCTTTGGGTCAAGCTGGAAAGCCTTCAATTTACCGGCGCCTTCAAGGAGCGCGGCGCCCTCAACAAGCTGTCCAAGCTGACCGATGATGAAAAGC
>JBGSVH010000125.1:0-22218 GCA_041753055.1 Parvularculaceae bacterium | reverse complement strand
CAAACGGTCCGAGCCCGCGCGGCCCGACGCCGAGCGCGCCGCCGCCAACGCCGCGATGAAGATCATCGCCAGTCTACAGGCGTTTACACTCGATCTTGAAATGCGCCTTTACGGCGAGCCGCCGGTGACGCTTCTCGAGCGCTTCGAGCGCGGCGACCGCAATGTCTTCGCCAACCGGATTTTGCGGCTGAATGAAGCGGATGTGAAGCGCCGCATTCGCGCGGAATCAGCGCGCGACAAATCCTTTGAAAAAGGGATTCACAATTTTCTGCAGGGGTTTGAGCGCCTGCTTGAAGACGCCACGACCTCGGCGACCGCTGATGAAGAGCTTGAAGAATATCTCTCGTCACCGCTCGGGCGCGTTTATCTGCTGGTCGGCGCAACGGTCGGCTATTTCGCGTAGACTATTCTGACGCCGCCTTTTCCGCTTCGGCAATCGTCCAGTCAACAATTTCGCCCTGGATTTTCGACAGGCCTTTATTGAGCGCTATGGCGGCCGCGCCGGCGTTATCGGTGGAAACCGGTTCGCTGGCTGAAAACAGTTTCGCTCCATAGATCGTGCTGCGGCCATTGGTGAGGCGCGCGAAGATGACGATATTGGCGGTCATCTCGCTGTTTTGATGGACGACGGCGAGCCTGCGGATATCAGTCTGCAGAACATAGGTCGAAACCGGCAGGGAAATGCGATTGCCAACGCCCTGAATTACGCCGGAATTTTCAAAGCTGCGGACAAGCGCGGCGCCAAAAAGGCGTGGCGCGCGGTCAACCCATTCGCCGCCCGCATAATATTCAATTCGCGCCGGCTCGCGCGACAACGCAATCTTCGCCGTGTTGAAAGCGAGCGTCGCGTCAGGATCTTCAACACCAAGCGTCCACGCAACCGGGGCTCTATCCAGCGCCGCCGTCACGTCTGTCACCTGATATCGCGCGGATGGTGGCGGCGCATCCGGCAACACCGAGACGCAGGCCTGAAGAAGAAGGGCGGCGGCGAGAATTATCGGTCTCATTGCTTGCCCTCGTAAAGCGGCGTTGATTCACCAAGAAGGTAACCGCGTGGATCCCGGTCGATCTCGCGCAACACCTGATCGAGCGTCTTGAACATCTGGCGCGCTTCGGCGATGGCCGGACCAACCTGCGCAAGCCCCTGGTCGGTAAAGATCCGGATTGATTCCCGGTTTTCCGCGACCGCGCCGCGCATTTCCGCGACGAGTGCTTTGGTTTCCGCCAACGTCTCGCGCGCCTCTGCGATGGTCTGCGGCGCCTCATTGGCGAGCAGGCGGTCAAGGCTTTCGGCCGTAGCGCCGAGCTTGCCTGACGCGGTGGCGAGGCTGGTAAAGGTCGTGGCGATATTCTCGTCTTGCTCGGCCAGCGTTGCGGTCAACGCATCGACATTGGTGAGGATGCGCGTGAACGATGCGGTGTTTTCTGTGGTAAGCAACCGGTTCACCGCTGCGATGATATCGCTGCTTCCTGAAATAAGCTGGGCGATGCCGCCGGCGTCCGCTTCCAACCGGGGAACACCCCGCGTTACGTCTTTAAGCAATGGTTCATCGGCGCTGCCGCCAACGAGCTGGATGATCGCAAGACCTGTAAATCCGACCAGTTCAAGCTCGGCCTTCGTATCTGTTTTGACCGGCGTATCGCTGTCGACCCGAATACGCGCAATGACGACGGACGGATCGTCAGGCGCAATGGTCAGCGTCCTGACTTCACCTTTCTGGATGCCGTTGAAACTTACCGCGGCGCCGACCGAAAGACCGGAAACGCGTTCGCGAAAAATGATGTCGTACTCGTCAAAATTGCGCTTTGTCTGACCGAGCCACAGCACGAACAGAAAGCCGAGCGCGATCGTGATCAGCACGAACGCGCCGATAAGCACATAATGCGCTCTCGTTTCCATCCGTTACACCCTCTCGGCGGGCGCGGGCCCGCCCATCCCTTTGGCCGTCAACGCCGCGCGCCCGCGCGGACCGGAGAAATACTCCCGGATCCACGGATGATCGGAGCGGCGAACTTCGTCGAGCGTTCCGATGGCGATCACCCGTTTTTCCGCAAGCACAGCCACCCGGTCACAAGTCGCATGCAGCGTATCGAGGTCATGGGTTACCATAAACACGGTTAACCCTAAGGAATTCTTGAGGTTTACGATCAGCCGGTCAAAGTTTTCCGCGCCGATCGGATCAAGGCCCGCTGTCGGCTCATCGAGAAAGACAATTTCGGGGTCAAGCGCTAGGGCGCGCGCGAGGCCGGCGCGCTTATTCATGCCGCCTGAGAGCTCCGAGGGATATTTGGCGCCGGCTTCGGCCGGAAGCCCGGACATGGATATTTTCATCGCGGCAATGTCAGCGGCCAGTTCCTTTGGCATTTTCAAATGCTCGCGGATCGGGGCCATGACGTTTTGCGCAACCGTTAACGACGAGAACAGGGCGCCCCCCTGAAACATCACGCCCCAGCGGCGTTCGATCTCGATCTGCCCGCGTGGCGACTGTTCGTAGAAGTCTTCGCCGAAGACCTTGACCATGCCTGCGGACGGCCGCTTCAACCCGATGATCGCGCGCATGAGAACCGACTTGCCGGATCCGGAACCGCCGACAACACCCAGTATTTCGTTGCGTCTTACGGCGAGATCGAGATTTTCGTGAATGACATTTTCGCCGAATTGCGTGCGCAGTCCGGAGACTTCAATAACGGTTTCAGAGGCGCGGCTGGCGGCCATCAAAAATCGATCTCCAGAAAGAACATGGCGAAAAATGAATCGAGAATGATGACAAGAAAAAGCGCCTGCACCACAGACAGCGTTGTTCGTTGACCAAGGCTTTCCGAACTGCCCGAGACTTCCATGCCCTGAAAACAGCCGATGATCGCGATGACGAAGGCAAAAAATGGCGCTTTAATCAGCCCGACCCAGAAATTTGACATGGCGATCGTGTCCTGCAGCCGGCCAATGAAGAAAGCCGGCGAAATCTCCATGGCGCTCCACGCGACGAGGCCGCCGCCGACCATCCCGAGCAAGGCGGCGAGGAAGGCCAGCACAGGCATCAAGATGATGAGGGCGATCACTCTCGGCAGCACCAGCACTTCCATCGGGTCGAGGCCGAGGGCGCGCAGGGCGTCAATCTCTTCGCGGATTTTCATCGTGCCGATGGCTGCAGTAAAGGCGCTGCCTGAGCGGCCAGCAACAAGGATTGCGGCAAGCAGCACACCGAATTCGCGGAGCACCGATATGCCGACCAGTTCAACCGTGAATACTTCGGCGTTGAAGAGCCGCAGGATCTTGGCGCCCATGAAAGCAACGACGGCGCCGATCAGAAACGACATCAGCCCGACGATCGGGACCGCGTTGAGGCCCGCCTCCTCCAGATGATAAAAGATCGAGGTGAGGCGAAGCCGCCTCGGGTTAAGGATGACCCGCCACGCGGTGATGAGCGTCAGGCCGACGAAACTCAGGATTTCAAGCGCCGCGTAATAAGTTTCGACGACCCCCTCGCCGAGACGGTTGGTCATCATCAGGAAGGCGTTTCGCCGCGCCGGCTCGATTTCGCAGGGCACGACATGCGGGGCGACGCTCTCGATCAGCTGCTGGTGCGCCGTGCTGGCGCCGACGATCCGGGACACTTCCGAGCGCTGCGAGCACGAGCGCAGCACGCGCTCCAGCACCATCGCCCCGGCGGTGTCGAGCCGGCCGACAGCCGATACATCAACGAGGATTTCACGACCGATCGCATCGTCCTCGACCGCCCTCAACCCATCGTCAATCGGGCCGAGATAGCGCGCGAGCCAGTCGCCGGTGGCGACCAGCCGCAAAAGGCCGTCCTTGAGATCGATTGTATAGGCCGCCGGCTGCATCTTTACTCACTCGATCAATCGTTAACGACACGCAATCGGCGCGCAGTTTGCATTGTTATTGAATAGCGCGGGATGATAAATTCATTCTGAATTATGGTGAACGGCCTTTAACCTTTCGGGGCGGGGCCGGGGTCAAATCGGGGTTCGGAGCAAATTTGGTGGCCAAGACTGTGTTTACAGCCCGATTGAGGTGGCTCGGCGCCCTGCCACTGCTCGCCATGATCGGGGTCATGGCGGTCCTAGCGATCATGACGCTCGCCAATGCTGACGCCCGCCAGGGCGGTCCCCGGGATCGCCTGTTTGACGTTTACCAGCGTCTCTTTCCTGCAAAGATCTCTTCGGCCTCGCCGATCCAGATTGTCGAGATTGACCGCGAAAGCGTCGACAAGATCGGACCATGGCCATGGCCGCGCTCGTTGATCGCCGAACTGGTGACGGCGTCGGCCGACGCCGGGGCGAAGGGCGTTATCTTCCTCGAGGGGGTCGATCGGCCCGACCCCTTGTCGCCCGAAACGATCGGCGAATTCTGGCTCGCCGGCGCGCGTGACGAACGCCTCGCCCAGCAGCTTGCTCTCCTCCCCAGCACCGATCTCATGCTGGCGCGCGCCATGTCGGAAACAAGCGGGGCGGTCGCCATCGATGGATCTTCCGCCGCGAAAGACGCAGCGCGCCTGTCGCTCGAACGGGCCGACGCGGGTGCGTCTGCGATCATTACTGCGGACAGCAACGCTCAATATTTTGGGCTGCCCGGCGCGCGCCTTTCGGCGCCGCTTAACGCCGATTTGGCTGCATCGGCGTCGCTGACGGTTTCAGCCTTGCCGGCGGATAATGACGGTGTCGTGCGCTCGGCGACGCTGGTTTGGTCAGCTGGCGGAAAAGTCGCGCCGATTTCGGCGCTTGAAGCTGCACGCATCGCGCTTGACGCCAAGACAATTTCAGTCGTCGCTGATCCGACGGCAGTCTCCCCCGTTGGTCAGTCGCTTAAGGCGGTTCGTATCAATAATACGGTGTTTCCCGTCTCTGAAATGGCGGCGACGCGGATCTATTTTCCCCGGCGCATCGAAACACCGACAACATCTGCGTGGAAGCTCTTGCGGGATCGAACGTCCCTCGGCCAGCTTTCCGGCAAGGTGGTGTTGATTGGCCTCGACGGCGCGGTTGGACCGACGATCAAAACAGCGCGCGGGGACCTTTCCCTGCCTGAAGCCCAGGCCCTGATTGCGCGCCAGCTTGTCAGCGGCGCCTTAACGAAGCGCCCGTCCTCGGTTGGCTATCTTGAGGCGCTTGCGGTGTTGCTGTTTGGCGCCGCCGCAATCATGTGGTCGCAGCATCTCGACTTCTGGAAGGCGTTTGGAGTGTCAGCGCTCGCGTCCGCCATTTTGTTCGCGATTTCGCTTGGCGCTTTTGCGTCATCCGGCCTTCTCGTCGACCCACTTGCGCCGTCGCTGGCGCTGTTTCTCGGCGCTCTGACCGTCGCCGGCGGCCGTTCTCTTGGCGGCGCGCTCAAGGACGACAATGTTCGCGGCGCCTTTAAAGGGGCGCTTCCTGAAACAACGATGAAACGCGTTCGCGAAGAAGGAGCCACGGACGTTCTTGGAGGATCGCTAAGGCCACTGACAGTCCTTTCTTGCGAACTCAGCCTTCTCGAAGACGATATTGCGCGTCTTGCCGATACGCCGGGCGACGTCACCAATTTGATCGCGCTTGGCTGCGTGCATCTCAAGAAGGCGATTATCGAAACTGGCGGCGCGGCCGATCAGGCCGAGGGCGGCCGGATCCTCGCCTATTTCAACGCGCCGCTCGAAAACGCCGACCATGTGCGCGACGCCTGCTCCGCGGCGCTTCGCCTCATTGAGAGCATGGACAAGGTCAACGCCGAAATCGAAAATTCGCCGCGATTGCGCGGCGTTCAATTACGGCTGGCGATCGGCGTCGCCACCGGTGATTGTTATGTCGGGCCGATGGGGCATGGCCGCGATAACCGTTATTCAGCCGTCGGAAAGCCTGTGGAACTGGCGTCGTTCCTCAGCAGGCAAGCAGCGGTTTATGGGCCGGCAATTATTTGCGACGAGGGCGTTCATCGCAAGACCAATCACCATTTTGCGTTCCTCGAACTCGACCGGTTGAAGGAAACCGGATCGGATCGCCCATTCAGCATTTTCGCGCTGGTCGGCAATCCGTTTATTAAATCGAGCAAGGGCTTCCGGGCTCTTGAAGACGCTCATCGCCAGCTTCTTGCCGCTTATCGCGAGGGCGACTGGATGACGGCGCGCTCAAGCCTATTAAAGGCGCGCCAGTCGCCGGGTTCAAAGATCGCGCTTTTTGATCTCTACGAGAGCCGAATTCAAAAGATGATGAACGACAATGCGTCCGAGCATTGGGACGGCGCGCAAACTGTTACCTTCTAGGTAGTTTTGCCTGGCTTATTTCGACCTCAAAAGGCGCCAGTCAGCTGATTGGCCGGCGCCGGAGCCGCGAAATTGCTTGTGCGCTGTTTCATCGCGCTTTTCGCCAGATCATCAGCGACCGACCCGAGATCTTTGATGGCATTGTCGAAATCCCGTTTCAGGTGATCAACATCGTTCTTGTCGCCATTGATTTGCTTGAGCGCCGAAACATAGATCGACCGCGTCTGCCGTAAATCGGCGATTGCGTCTTCAAGGAGTGCGACATCGGAAAGGCGCGGGGCCGGCGAGTCGCAGACCGTTTGCGCTACCAGCTTCAATGCGCCGGCTGCTTCAAGATGACGCGCGGCGTCGGCCAGAAGACCGGTATCGCCGCGACCGCTCGCAGACAGCTTCACGACATAAGCATCAACCGCGTCATCGCGGGAAATCTTTTCGCCCCCGGACGAGGCGCCCGCGAGCCTGTCGGCCAGCGACGACGATGCCGGTTTGGGCCAGGGTGAGGCTGCAACGCTGGCGGCCGCTTCTTCGAGCGCCATGCGGCCGGCGACGTGCGCCTGATCGTCGGGCGCTGCGGTCTGGATGACGGTCGAACACCCGCTGGCGGCGAATGCCGCAAAGGATGCGACAACAAAGAGGCGAAGCCCACGCCGATTACGCTTCACTGGACGCAACTCCCAACCCTACCAAGCGCGGCCAGTCCAGCCAGCGCCATATTCCGGCTTAACCGGCCGGCGTAACCAAATAATGGGGCCCTCCGCTCAAATCCCGACAAAGAGCGCCTTGATTGTTCGCCCCAGCGCCCGTTAGGAGATAACACGCCCAAACGAAAAGAGTCAGCGAGAAAATGACGCAACGCCTTGATTTGTACCCTGCCATTGAACCTTTCGAGACCGGAAGGCTGAAAGTTTCGGACGTCCATGACATCTATTTCGAGGTGTCCGGGAATCCAAAAGGTAAACCGGTCGTGGTGTGTCACGGCGGGCCAGGCGGCGGTACGACCCCGTCGATGCGACGCTATTTTGACCCGGCTAAATATCGGATTGTCCTTTTCGATCAGCGCGGCTGCGGAAAGTCGACGCCGAACGCGGAACTCGATGGCAATACGACATGGGATCTTGTCGATGACATGGAGAAATTGCGGCGGCAGTTGGACATTGAAAAGTGGCAGGTGTTTGGAGGCTCGTGGGGATCGACGCTTGCACTCGCCTATGCGGAAACCCATCCGGAGCGGGTCACGGAACTCGTCTTGCGTGGCATATTCACCCTGCGCCGCAGCGAACTCCTGTGGTTTTATCAAGAGGGCGCGAGCTGGATGTTTGCCGACGCGTGGGAAGACTATCTCGCGCCAATCCCGCCAGCAGAGCGTGACGACCTCGTGGCCGCTTATTACCGCCGCCTGACCGGCGACAACGAGGCGGAAAAAGTGGGCGCGGCAAAAGCATGGAGCGCCTGGGAGGGCGGGACGGTCTCGTTCATTCCGTCGCAAGAGCGGATCGACAGTTTTTCAGCGGACGCTTTCGCCATCGCGTTCGCGCGGATCGAGTGCCACTATTTCGTGAATGGCGGGTTTTTTGAAACCGACGACCAATTGATCGAGAACGCCGGAAAGATACGGCATATCCCGGGCGTGATCGTTCAGGGGCGGTACGATGTCGTGACGCCGATGAAGACGGCCTGGGACCTTCACAAGGCGTGGCCAGAGGCGGAATTGGTCCTGGTTGGCGACGCCGGTCACGCGGCGAGCGAGCCGGGCATTATCGACGCGCTGGTCCGGGCGACCAACGCCTATGCAAGCCGCTAGACGCGATCACAATTTCTTACATCGCAATATTTTGGCCGCGATTTTCGCCAGCCGTTAACGATGTCCTAATAAGAAATGACCCGCTGCGGTTGCTGCGGTTGGGAAGAATTTAACGATTTTTCGTTGAAACTGGACACTGGTCTGGGGTAGCGCGATTAGTAGCCGCCCTCGACGCTGGGGATAGGACAGGCGCAATTGTGACGATGGCCGGCGCATATGCCGAATTGGTCGACTTTTCGCAGATCGACGCCCTGCTTGATGTGGCGGGTCGCGATGGCGTTGACGACATCATGTGCGCCTTCTGGAGATCGACCGAGGGCCTTGCGCGCCAATTGAAACTTCAAATTGCCGAAGGGAATTATTCCGACGCCATAAAGACAGCTCATGCGCTCAAGGGGTCGGCGGCAAATGTCGGCGCCTGCCTGCTGGCGGCAGCGGCCAGATCGGTCGAGCTCTGCTGCAAGACATCTGACGAACCGGGCGCGATAGTCGCTCTTGAAGACATCGACAGAATCTGCGTGCAAACGCGTCTTGTATTGACCGCCCATATCGAGGCGGCGGCCTAGAGCAAGTTTCGCGCGCTCTGGCGCGCGAAATTTGCTCAAGATCCATGAATTATACCAACCTGCATTGACGATCAGACATTGGCCCAATCGCGGGAGCCGATGGACATGATGCGCCATGGTTGCTCGACGAGTTTGTTCCAGGCGTCGCAGCAAAGCGCGACGATTTGATCGTAGGTTGCGAAGACGCGGTTCGAGAGCCAGTTGTCGCGCATGAACTGCCAGATGTTTTCGACAGGGTTGAGTTCAGGCGCACGCGATGGCAGCTGCAGGATCGAGATATTTTTCGGCAGCTTGAGCTTCGGCGTCGTGTGCCAGCCGGCCCGATCGACGATGAGAATGGCGTGTGCGTCGGGATCGATTGCGGCGCTGATCTCCTGAAGATGCGCGTTCATCGCATGGGTGTCGCACCATGGCAGGACGAGGCCCGCGCCTTTGCCTTTCGCCGGACAGATCGCGCCGAAGATGTAGGCCCATTGCGTGCGCTGGTCTTTTGGCGCGCGGGGCCGTGTTCCGCGCGGTGCCCACCGGCGCGTGATCTTGTTCTTCTGGCCGATCCGCGCTTCGTCTTGAAACCAGATTTCGATCTCTACGCCGGGGCGGAGCTGCTCTTTGAACTTCGCCAATTCGGCGGGGAAGTTTTTTTAAATGTCTCAACGGCGAGTTCGTTCTGTGCGTGATGGCGCGGGCGCGCCGATAATTTGCGGAACCCCAGAGCCTTCAACTCCCGGCCGACTGTCGTCTCATCAAGCGAGACGCCAAATTCATCGCTAAGCCATTGCGCAAGATCGATGAGCCGCCAGCGCACGACGCCATGGATTGCAGGGATCGGGCCGGCCTCGACGATTTCCTTCAGGCGCGCGCGATGGTCGTCATTGAGTTTGGTTTCCGGGCCCGGCGCCTTGATGTCGATCAGGCCGTCCGGCCCTGCCGCGTTAAATCGAACAACCCAGTCGCGAATACTCTGCAGCGTCACTCCGCCGATCCGCGCCGCATCGCCGCGCGAGCCGCCGTCGTAAACCTCAGCTAACGCCAACAGGCGCCGCGCCTGTCCGGCGTCCCTGGATCGTCGCGCCAGACGCCGCAACGCTTTACCGTCAAAGTCATCCCGAAGCCCAATCGCGCGTCGTCCCATGGCGAACCTCCTTCGTTCGCCACCTTGAATCAGCATTCGATCAATCTGTGAATCCCAAATGAGTCAAAACTCGTGCAGGTTGGTATTAGGGCGTTTTTTGCGATCAACCGGATTCCACTTGATCGGAAAACGCCCTAGCATCCAGGCCATCGACTGCACCGGCTTTTACCAATTCCGCATTACAGCGACGCGCCGTCCGTATCACGGCTCATATGCGCGCTCATGACGATGCCAAATCCCGCCATGATCGTCAGCATCACTGTTCCGCCGTATGAAACCAGCGGCAGCGGCACCCCGACGACAGGCGCGAGCCCCATCACCATTCCCGTATTGATGAGCACATAGAGCGCAAACGTAACGCAGACCCCGAGCGCCGCGAGGCGCGCAAAATGCGAGCGCGCGCGCAACGCGATGTTCATACCGGTCATGATGACGGCGAAATAGAGAAGCAGCAGACCAACCGTCCCGACAAACCCGAATTCTTCACCAAAAATCGTGAAAATGAAGTCCGTCTGCATTTCCGGAAGAAAGTTCAGCTCCCGCTGGGTTCCCAACATGTAGCCCTTGCCGACAAGGCCGCCAGATCCAAGACCGATCTTCGACTGCAGCAGGTGGTAGCCCTTGCCAAGCGGGTCGCTCTCCGGATCGAGAAAGGTGAAAATCCTCGCAAGCTGGTAGTCGTGCAAGAGGCCAAAACGAAGCGCGCCGACAGCGCCTGCAACCGCCGCAATGGCGCCGAGAAAAATCAGCCGCCAGCTTAGCCCGGCCAGGACCATGATCGCCGCGCCGGTGGCGCCGATCATTACCGCGGTTCCAAGATCTGGCTGCAGAAAAACGAGACCAACGGGCGCTGCGATCATGATCGCCGGCGGAATCAAATAGAGAATATGCGACACCTGCTCCGCGCGAAGGCCATGGTAATAACGGGCGAGAGCGAGAACGATGCCGACCTTCATCAATTCCGAAGGCTGAAACTGCATCGGACCAATATCAATCCAGCGGCGCGCACCCATATTGACGTCGCCAATGAATGGCACAAACGCGAGGGCAATGAGTGCAACCACATAAATCGGATAGGAAAGCGCCATCCAGTAGCGGATGCCGATCAGCCCCATCACAATCATGACGCTGGCGGAAATTGCGTATCTGAGTGCATGCGTTCCGGCCCAGGGCGACCATGATCCGCCGCCGACGGAGTAAAGTGTAACGACGCCGGCGCCCGCAATCATCGTCAGCATGATAATCAGCGGCCAATGCAAGCGGGCGATCTGGTCCTGAATGCCACGACGCGGTCCCGGCAGAATGATTGACGCCATCGCCTCACCCTTCTCGTGAAGATTTAGACGCTTGCGCGAGCGCGCCGGGGCTGAGCGGTTTCAAATTGGCCGGATCTTTCGTCATCACCGCGGTCATGATTTCCTTCGCCTTGGGCCCCGCCATGCGCGCGCCGCCTATGCCATGCTCGACGACGACCGCGCAGGCGTATCGCGGCGCTTCAAACGGCGCAAAACAGACAAAGAGCGCATGATCTCGTCGGGCCCAGGGCAGATCTTCGGGCTTCGTCAGCCCGCGGGCGCGCTCTTCATTGGTGATGCGATAAACCTGGCTGGTGCCGGTCTTGCCCGCAAGTTTCCAATCGCGATTGTCGAGCGCCGATCGGACGGCGGTGCCGCCCGGCTCGTTGACGACCGCATACATCCCGTCGCGCGCGAGCTGCAGATGTTCTTCTGCAATATCGATCCTGGGCGCGACCGGCGTCGGCAATTCAAGATTACCGCGGAAGCGGACGATCCTAGGCCGGATCTCGCGGCCGCTTGCGATACGCGACGCCATCACGGCGAGTTGCAGAGGTGTTGCGCTGACCGATCCCTGGCCGATCGCGACCGACAAAGTCTCGCCCGGAAACCAGATCTGGTTTTCCGGCGTGCCGGCGTAGAATTTCTTTTTCCAGGCCCGGTCCGGAACGACGCCCGAGTGCTGCCCCGGAATACCAAGTTCAAAGGTCTGATCAAGACCAAGCTTGCGCGCCGTGTCGGCGATCATGTCGACATCAATTTGCGTGGCGACCGTATAATAGAAAGTATCGCATGAGTGCTTCAGCGAATTCCTCATGTCGACCGTGCCGTGGCCTTCCTTTTTCCAGCAATGGAAAAACCGGTTTCCATACCAGAACTTGCCGTTGCAACGCACTTTGAACGATGGCTGAATGCCGGACCGGAGTGCAGAAATTGCGCTCACCATCTTGAACGTCGAACCCGGCGGGTAGATGCCGCCCAGCGGTTTATTCAAAAGCGGCTTATACGGACTTTCGTTCAGTTCACGCCAAAGATCGCTCGCAATCCCTTTTGTAAAAATATTGGGATCAAACGCTGGCGTCGACGCAAGAACGAGGATGTCGCCGGTTTCAATATCAATAACAACGGCGGAAGCGCTTTCACCCTCGAGCGCCTTCATGGCCGCCAGTTGAAGATCAGCATCAATTGTGAGCCCGAGCGTCTCGCCCTGCACCGGCGGACTAATACTGCCCTCGACTTCTTCGATCACCCGCCCATGGGCGTTGACCTTGACGTCCATCGCGCCGGCGACGCCGCGCAGCTCTTTTTCGTAAGTTCGCTCAAGACCATCGCGGCCGACCTTGAAGCCGGGTTGGCGCAGCAGGAATTGCTGATTTTTGTTGTCAGGAGACTCGAGATCCCGGTCAGTCACAGAGCCGACATAGCCGGTGACGAACGCGGTTGCATTTCCGAGCGGGTAATTTCGCGTCTCGCTAACTTCCGGGTGCGCGCCGGGAAGATGCGGAAGCTGAAAATTGATCTCGGTAAACTGGTTCCACTCCAGATTGTTGACAATTTCAACCGGAGCATAGCCGCGCGTCCTGCTGATTTCGCGCAGGAGCCTTGCGTGCTTGTCATCTGGGATCGCGACGTACTTGCGGATGCGATCCAACGCATCTTCTACATTGCCGGCCTCGTCAGGCATCAGCAGAAGGCGGAAATTCTGCCGGTTTGACGCAAGCGTCGCGCCGAAGCGGTCGACAATTTCACCCCGCAACGGCGCAATGATTCGGGTGTTGAACTGGTTTTCCTGCGCAAGGCGCTGGTACTTCTCGTAATCGAGCACCTGAAGCTGGAACAGCCGGGCGCCGATGCCAGTCAGCAAGAGGCCGAAACCGCCGCCCAGGAGCGCCGCCCGTCTGGTGACGACTTCCTTTTTTTCCGGATCATTCGAATTTACGCGCACAACTATACCTCGATGATCACACGCCGATGGAGATTACCGAATATAATCGCAAAAAGCGGGTAGACCGCAATTGTCGTCACCATCTGGAGCGTCAGCCCCCCGAGCGGAAGCAGCGCTCCTGAAATCAGGCTCATGAACAACCACAATATAAGCGACACGCTGGCCGCCGCCACCGCAAATCCCATCCACACCACATGAACTTCGCGGCCAAGGAAATAGGATTGCTGAGAAATCGCGACATATTGAACAGCAAGGTAAACTGCGGGCCAGAGCCCAACCGGACCGCCGCTCAGCAAGTCTTGTAAAAATCCGATCGCAAAAATACTCGCCGCCGGAATATGGCCGGGTGAGTAAAGCGACCAGAAATAGACGACTACAAGCGGAATAAGCGGCGTTGCAACGACGCCTTCAAAAAGCCGAAGCGGCGTCGCCAGCAGGAACACGCCAAAAAGGCCAAGCAGCGTCGGCGTCGCCGCCCGCGCAAGCCGCGCCAGATTTTCGGCGCGCGATGACATCTTAATCTCCCTCGTCGCGCGCCTGGGGCGTCGGGTCGATTAGAGGCGCGCTCACCGTTGACGCTGCCGCAGTGATTGGTTGGCTGGCGGAGGCTGACGCAGATGTTGCGGGTGATGCGGGCGGCGCTGATTGCGTTGCGGGCAGGGGCCCGGAGGCGGCCGCCGCCGGCTGCAGATCAGTGTCGGCAATTTGCGGAAACGAATAATTGATGATCCGCACCATGCGCGTACGCGCATAATCGGCGGCCAGTTCAACGACGGCTTCCTTATCGGAAACCTTGGACACAACGCCAACTTTAAGCCCGCGCGGCAGAACACCGCCTGCGCCAGAGGTTATCACACGTTGTCCCGGTTCGATCCGTTCGCCATTCGCCAGCATCGTGATTGCAATCGTCGGGTTGGAGGTCGACCGGCCAATCAGCAACCCTTCAACGAACGACCCTTCGACAAAAACGGGAATGCGGCTCTGGATGTCGTTGAGGAGAAGGATCCGCGAGGCGTTGGCCGATATGTCGACGATCCGGCCAATCATGCCCCGCTCGTCGACAGCGGCAAGACCGAGCGCTGCGCCGTCTTTCGCGCCTGCATTTACAATCATCGAATGCGCATAGGCTTCGTTCGCCTCGCCGATGACAAACGCATTGATGGGTTTCACCGAGGGCGGCGCCTTGTAGACGTCGAGCTCTTCCAGCGCCGCGATGACGCTCCGCAAGGACCGCGCCTCGTCCTCCCATTGGCGCAGAGCCGCGTTTTCTTCGCGTAGCGCCTTGTTCTGTTCGAGGACGCGAAAATAATCGCCAATGTCGCCGACACGGTCCTGAACCCATCTTACAGGTCCTGAAAACGCCGTGAGCACAGGCGTGGCGGCCTCAAGCGCCGTTTCCCGCGCTTTTTTGAAAACCGACGCTTCCGCAGCGTAAAGGCTCGACAGCAGCAAAATCAGCGAAACGAGCGAAAACAGCAGCAAGCCGACCTGCGAATTCGACTTTGCGCCAAAAACGTCGCGCCTTTCTCTACCCAGAACTTCCATGCCGAATCCGGTTCATCAAAATAACAAAGGCGCCAGAGGCGAATTCGCCCGGCGCCCCCGTTTATTCCTCGAATCGGGGCCCAATTACCAAGGGTTTGGACGCCAAATCCTCAAAAATATTCTTATACGACTAGATCGCGGAGGAAAGGACGCCGCGCATCGCCTTGTCGTTTTCGAGCGCCGCCCCGGTGCCGAGCGCGACGCAGCAAAGCGGGTCGTCGGCGACCGAGACCGGCAGTCCGGTCTCGTCCCGGAGCACCTGGTCGAGATTACGGAGCAAGGCGCCGCCACCTGTCAACATAATCCCCGTGTCAACGATATCGGCCGCGAGTTCCGGCGGTGTCGCCTCAAGCGCCACTTTGACCGCTTCGATGATCTGGCTGACCGGCTCAGCCAGCGCCTCGGCCACTTGCGCCTCGCCGATCCGGACTTCCTTCGGGACCCCATGCATGAGGTCCCGGCCCTTGATCTGGATGGTGATCCCGGAGCCTTCGGTCGGGATCATGGCCGACCCGACCTCCTTCTTGATCCGTTCAGCCGACGCCTCACCGATCAGCAGATTATACATGCGGCGGATATAGCCGATGATGGCGTCGTCCATCTTGTCGCCGCCAACCCTGACGGACCTTGAATAGACGATGCCGCCAAGCGACAGCACCGCGACTTCCGTCGTGCCGCCGCCGATATCAACGACCATCGAGCCGGTCGGCTCGGTTACCGGCAGACCCGCGCCGATCGCCGCCGCCATCGGCTCCTCGATCAGTTCAACCTTGCGGGCGCCGGCCGAAAGCGCCGATTCCTGAATCGCCCGGCGTTCGACCGCTGTCGCGCCCGACGGCACGCAAACGACAATGCGGGGGGATGCGAAAGAACGGCGATTGTGAACCTTGCGGATAAAGTGCTTGATCATCGCCTCGGCGACTTCGAAGTCAGCGATGACGCCGTCGCGCATCGGGCGGATCGCCTCGATTTCGCCGGGCGTGCGGCCCAGCATCTCTTTCGCTTCAGTGCCGACAGCGCGGACGATCTTGCGGCCGCCGCGTGTTTCGATGGCGACGACCGAGGGCTCGTTGAGGACAATCCCGCGGCCCTTCACGTAGACCAGCGTATTGGCGGTGCCGAGGTCAATCGCCATGTCCGAAGACAGCATGCCGAAAAGTGTTGAAAGCATGAACAAATCCTATCGCCGGTGGTTATCTCACCGACTCATTTAACCTTAATGGGTTCCGAAATCGTCAACAAACCCTGCCCAAGCGGGTCGGAATCGCCCGATCTGATCCCTTGATAGACGGATTCTGGAGCGGACGGAAAAAATAAGGCCGGTCCGCAGCGTTATTGTTCACCGCCATCCCGCCAGCGCAACCATTTATAGACCGACCGGACGAGCAGGAGAAATCCGAGCCAGCCCCCGATAACGCCAGCGAGCAACGCCAGATCACGGGGCTCCCGGCTCAGGAAGAACTCGAGGATTCCTTTGATGCCAGCGGAAAATGAGTGCTGGTCCGGCGCGAGGCTGCCAAGGGCGACGACCAGCACTATTTTCGGAACAATGCCGATGCTGGTGCCCGCCCAATATTTCCATAGCGGAATATGAGCCGCGCCAGCCGCGGCGTTGACGACGATGAACGGGGCGGAGGGGACGACGCGCACGAGGCAGCTGGCGAGAATGCCGTGGCGACCGATGAAATCGATGGTCGCCTGCGCCCGTTCGCCGCCAAAGCGCCGGACGAAGCGGCCGCCGAACCAGTGGCCAAGGCCGAAGGTGAAGGTCGCGCTGATCATCGTCGCCAGCCAGGAGTAGAACGCCCCATCCCGCCCGCCGAACGTCAGCACAGTCGCCGTGATCAACAGGATCTGCGGAAATCCGGTCAAGGCCAGAATAACAAAGACCGACACCACGATCGGGACCGCCCAGGCGGACTGCGACGCCTCGAACAGGACCCGCGTCAATTCCCTTTCATTGTCGAGATTGAGCCAGCGCTGGCCGAAAAAAAACATCAGGAAGACGAAGACCAGAAGCACCGAGGAGACGAAAAGCGACGTCGCCGCTTTGGCGTCCATCGTCGTCAAAAACCGGGCAAGGTCGCGAAGCGGACGCATCAAGCGTTAATCCTGTACAAACTAAAGTCGAGCAACGCCGCCGTTGCTTCGCCAATGACGGTGACCGATCCCAAGGGTGTCCGGACCGCTCCTTAGCCCTGCGACAGGGGCGAGGCAACGCTCTCGCCGATTAGCGCTGCAACTGCGTCTTCGGCGATCGCCGCACGCTGCCAGCCGCCCGCCTGAATGCGGAACCAGGTCAGTTGCCGCTTGGCGAGCCGCCGCGAATTGCGGCGTGCAAGGAATGCGGCGGCGTCGAGTGTCAGCTGACCTGCAAGATGGGCCATGAATTCCGCTGCGCCGACCGCTTTCATTACCGGAAGGCGCGGATCATACGCCTTGTCGGCCAGCTTTCTTGCCTCTTCGAGCGCACCGCGCGCCATCATATCGTCAAAGCGGGCGTCGATCTGGCGGTAGAGGCGATCACGCGGCGGTTCGATCACAATTCGCGCGTCGACCCGGTCGAGGACCGGCGACCCGGCCTGCGCCTGGAAGTGCGACAGCGGGGCGCCGGCGGCGTGAAACACCTCCCAGGCCCGGATATGGCGCTGGCGGTCAGCCGACTTCAATCGGACCATCGCCGGATCAAAGGATAGAACTTCGGCGCGAAACGCATCGACACCGAGCGCCTCATAGCGCGCTTCGGCGGCGGCTCTGATGTCAGGGGGGATCGCGGGCGCTGCGGACAATCCGCCTTCGAGCGCCCGAAAATAAAGGCCAGTGCCGCCGACGACGATAGCGGTCTTGCCGCGCGCATGAACGCCTGCAATCGCCATCGCTGCATCGCCTGCCCATCCGCCTGCGGAGTATCTCTGGCTGCCGTCGACATGTCCGAAGAGATGATGCGGCACGAGCGCTTCGTCCGCAGCGTCTGGCCGCGCCGACAGAATTTTCAGATCCCGATAGACCTGAATGGCGTCGGCGTTGATGATCTCGCCGCCGGTTTCTCGAGCGACAGCCAGCGCCGCCGCCGACTTGCCGCTGGCGGTCGGCCCTGCAATAAGGATCGTTCTCTTTAAAGGTCCCGTCGGCATCACCATGTCTGTTACCGCAATCACGCTGGTTTGTAATCCGGAAACAAAAGCGCTCGGCAACGACCTCATCGACGATGCGATCAACAGGCTTTTGGAGTATGGAGACGGCGCAGAAATCATGCGCCGCACACTGGCCGAAGCCGCTGCTGAAGATTTTATTGTCAACGCCGCGATGAGCCGCAGCGCGGTTGAAAATGCGCTGTCCGATGTCATCGCAGGCGCACCCGTCGATCTCATCGTCCAGCCGGCCGAATACCGGCGCAAACGGCTTTTGATCGCCGACATGGATTCCACGATTATCGGGCAGGAATGCATTGACGAGCTTGCCGATTTCGCAGGGCTAAAGGCGGAAATCTCGGCGATCACAGAACGCGCCATGCGCGGCGAGCTTGATTTCGAAGCAGCGCTCGTCGAGCGTGTCAACATGCTAAAAGGTCTTGCCGAAAGCACTCTTGATAAGGCGTTCAGGACGCGCATAACGCTTAATCCCGGCGCCACGACACTTGTTCAGACCATGAACAAATTTGGCGCGACGACAGTCCTTGTATCAGGCGGCTTCACCTATTTCGTCGAGCGCGTCGCGGCGACCGCGGGCTTCAGCCGGTTCCAGGCGAACGAGCTTCTTTTGTCCGGCGGCATGCTTACAGGCGACGTAAAGTTGCCGATCCTTGGCCGTCGGGCGAAGGAGACCGCCCTTCGCGCCATTGCAGCGGAGATGTCGGTTCTGCTGGAAGAAACCCTCGCCGTCGGCGACGGCGCAAACGATCTCGACATGATCGGCGCGGCGGGACTTGGCGTCGCTTATCGCGCCAAACCAAAGGTCGCCGCGGCGGCGGACGCGTCGATCGTGCATGGAGACCTAACCGCCCTCCTCTATGCTCAAGGAATTGCACGATCTGAATTCGCCGGCTGAATACGCCACAAAAAAACCCCGGCTCGCGGCCGGGGTTTTTCAATGTTGAATTTGCGGGAAACTCAGGGGCGCAGCGACTCGTAGAACAGCAATTCGCCGCGCTGCACGTAAATCTGAACCGGACCCGAATTGAGGTTCTTCAGCTTGTCGAGCTTGGTCGCCGCCGCTTCCGGACGGGTCATCCGCTCCCAGCCGATTTCAAGGATGATATCGCCCGGGCGCAGCACGATCGCCGCCTGGCTGTCTGGATCGACCGCAGTGACGACGACGCCGTCAACATCGGGGGCAAGCCCGAACGCCTCTATGACGTCTCTCGTCGGACGCTCGAGCGTCAGTCCCGACGCCTTGAGACCGCCAGGCAACTGCGTTCCCGGCGCGCTTGCCAGAACGCGCGTTTCGCGGCGATCGACCGTCACCTTGAGGATGACGCGCTTGCCGTCGCGCAGCACGGTCATCGGAACGGTGGCGCCGACCTGGGTGTCGGCGACGGCGCGTGTAAGATCCCGCACGGTGTTGACGGGACGCTTGTTGAAATCGAGAATGATGTCATTTGCCTGAACGCCCGCCGACAGCGCCGGACTGTTCGGACGCACGACCGAGACGACGGCGCCGCGCGGGCGCTCAAATCCGAGTTCGGTTGCGAGCTTCGGCGTCATTTCGTCAATCGAAACGCCAAGCCATCCGCGCCGCGTCTCGCCATTGGTCAGCAGTTGATCGACGACGACGCTTGCTAGGTCGGACGGAACTGCAAAGCCGACGCCGACCGAGCCGCCCGTCTGCGAATAAATCGCGGTATTGATGCCAATGACCTTGCCGAACATGTCAAACAACGGGCCGCCGGAATTACCGCGATTGATGGCGGCGTCGGTCTGAATGAAGTCGTCGAAATTGCCGGCGTCGATATCGCGGTTGCGCGCCGAGATTATGCCGACCGTCACGGTGCCGCCAAGCCCGAACGGATTGCCGATAGCCAGCACCCAGTCGCCGACGCGCGCAACATTGGAATCGCCGAAGGAAACAAAGGGAAGCTTCGCCGGCGGCGCATCAAGCTGCAAAACGGCGATGTCGGTCTCTCGATCGACGGCGCGGATTGTCGCCTTGAATTCGCGTCCGTCATGCATGGTGACGGTCACCTGGTCGGCATTGTCGATGACGTGATTGTTGGTGACGACGATGCCCTTGGGATCGACGATGAAACCTGATCCGAGCGACACCGCCTGCGGGCTGAATTTTTTCTGAAGCTGGGAGTCTCCCGGCGCGCCCGCTTTGCCGCCGTTCACCTTTTGCGCCGAGGAAATATTGACAACCGCTGGCGACAGGCGTTCTGCAAGATCAGCGAAACTGTCCGGTGTCCCGCGCGGCGCTGTCGCCGCATTGGCCGGTGCCAAAGCCATCATGGTCACGGCAGCAGCCGCGGAGATCAGAAATTTCAACGCCATACCCTCGCCTATTACGCCGCGCCCCAGCTCCGAGGCTGGAAGGCGGTCCCCGATTGATACCAAGGGAAGGTTACCGGAAATAAAGGGGACGGCAAAGCCGCTTGTTCGATCCTAGCGTTGACCCTGCAGGTTATTGAGATAGCGGAGGAATTCACTGTCCGGCGAAATCACGATTGTCGAGCCGCCCTTTTTCAGGGCCTCCTCATAGGCAAGCATTGACCGGTAGAAAGCGAAAAATTCCGCCCTCTGTGGGTCGCGCGCGACATTTCCTTCCGCAAACCGGCAGCTAATCCCGACCCCGTAATTGGTTGAGCCGGCGGCGGTCTCCGCTTCGGTATTTTCAGTTTTCACGCTCTCGACGATGACCGGAAGGCCGTCATAGGCGCCCGCAAAGATGCAGTTCCGGGTCGCGTCGGCCTGACCGGTAACCTCAAGCGAGGCGCGATTCGCATCGGCCAGAATTTCCGCGCGCTTTCGGTTTGCTTCCGCCTGGATGCGGGTGCTGTCGCGCTTTCCTTCCGAGCGGATCAATTCAGCTTCTTCTGTTCTCGCCGAACTCATCTGATCGTAAACGGTCTGAGCGATATCAGCCGGATAATCGGCACGCCTGATTTTGACGTCGATAATTTCAACGCCAAATTTCTTGGCTTCGCTTTCCATCCGCATGGCGATCCGTTGCATCAGTTCCGCGCGAAGCTTGGTCACGATATCTTCAATGCTGACCTCGCCGAGGGTCTGGCGAAGCGAGTTCTGCATGATGCGCTCAATGCCGAGTTGGCCCGCACGCTTCAGTCCCGCATCATCGCCGGCGCCGCCTTTGAAGCTTTGATAATAAACCAGCGGATCAATGATGCGGTATCGCGCAAACGCATCAACGGTCAGACGTTCCTGATTGACGTCGGTGATCTCCATGGCGCGCACCAGGTCATATTCAAGATTGCGCTTGTCGATCTTGACGATATCCGCCCAGGGAAGTTTGGCGTTGAGGCCGGCTTTTGCAATCACGCCTTTTGGACTGCCGAGAACGATGACGATCGCTGTTTCTGTTTCCTTGACAACGAACGTACACGCCCGCGCGACGACCAGCAGTGCAACGAGCGACCCGACAATTGCGATGAATATTCTATTTTGCGCCATCTCAATTAACCTGCTGGCTGTTTGATTTCAGCTCATTGAGCGGAAGGTAAGGCACGACACCGCCCGTCGCCTTCTTGTCGATGATGATCTTGTTCATGTCGCCAAGGACCGACTCGAGTGTTTCAAGATACATGCGTTGACGCGTCACCTGCGGCGCGCGTCTGTATTCTTCATAGATCTTGTTGAAGCGTTCGGCCTGGCCGATGGAGTCGGCTTCAACCCGTGCAGAGTAAGCTCTTGCTTCCTGCACGATCTTGAGGGCGTCGCCTTCCGCAACCGGGATAATCTGGTTCGCCGTTCTTTGCGCTTCGTTGACCATGCGGTCCTTTTCGTTGCGCGCCTTGATGACGTCGGCGAAGGCGTCGCGAACGGCGCCGGGCACTTCCGGTTTCTCCATGTTCACGCGCAAGACTTCGATGCCGCTGTTGTAAAAGTTTAGCGTGTCCTGAATCCGCTGGCGTGTCTGTTCGACGACGTCGGCCTGGCCGCTGGTGATGATGGGTTCGAGGTCCTTGGCGCCGATCGTCTCGCGCATCGCCGCTTCCGCCACCGCTTTGACCATCGCCTCCGGCTCTTCGATATTGAAGATGAATTTCGCGGCATTCGGCAATTCGCCCTCGCCCGTTGTCGCCCGGCTGATCTTCCAGTCGACCGTGAAATTGATGTCGACGATGTTGCGGTCGCTTGTCAGCATCAGATTTTCTTGCGAGCCGGTTCCAGTGCTGGCGCCATTGATTGTCGCCGTTTGCTGCTTGTCGACCGGGACCAGCTTTACGCCCTGAATCATCGGCGCGCGCCAGTGAAGGCCGGGGCCGGTCAGCCCGGCATATTTCCCGAAAGTAGTTGTGACGCCCTGTTCTTGCGGTCCGACCTGATAAATGCCCGAGAGAAACCACAGGACGATCAACCCAATCCCGGCAAGCCCGCCCATTCTTGGCGACCATTGAAATCCGGTTCCCGCGCCCCCGCCACCGCCGGGGCCGCGCGGAAAAGCGCGCTTCAGGCGTTGTTTCGATGCCTTGAGAAGTTCGTCGAGATCGGGCGGCTCGCCGCCCCG
>JBGSVH010000124.1:0-9314 GCA_041753055.1 Parvularculaceae bacterium | reverse complement strand
AGCGCCAGGGTCTGCATGACGCCGCCCGGCGGAACACTGTCCGGCAGGATCAGGAACGCGCCCGCGCCGAAGGCGGCGCTAACCACGGCCAGGGTCGCAGTATAATAAGCTCGCCACCGAAACGGGTGCGACGCGATATGGTCGCCACGGCGAAAGCCCTTGCGGTAGCGCCGGCAAAGATAGAGCGATGCAAAAATCATCGCCGCCCAGATCGCGGAGCGCAGGGGCATGCCGCGCGCAATGACGATCACAATGAAAATCGAAACCCCGGCAAAGAGCGCCAGACCTGATCCGCCCCAACGCGACAGCTGATCGATCAGATTGAGCCGTGCGGCCCGCGACAACGCTGGTCGCGGCGCGGTCTTGCGGACGGTCGCCGCGTCCGCCGCCATCGACTGCAGTTCCTGAACGGTCATGCCCTCGAGCGGGGCGGCGGTCGGGCTGGTGTTCGACATGGCTGGTCGCAACTTCCACAACAACAGGGGCGCCGCAATTTAGCGCCCGACGCCGTTAACGGCTCGTTAAGAATGCCGAAATTGCGGTGATTTGCGCCCGCAGTCCATGATGCGCCGCGAGGCTTTTCATAACGCCTTCTGGATAACACTCATGACGCGCCGGGCGGCGACCAGCCTGCTGGCGCCAATTCAAACCCGTTGAAGTCAAATCCCGGCGCAACGGTGCAGCCGGCAAGCGTCCATGCGCCGAGCGGTTCCGCCGCTTGCCACGCGCGCTGCGGAACGATCCCTTGCGGAATCGCGCCGCCGGCAATGTCCTGCCCCAGCGTGATGGTGCGTACGCCCTTTTCGTCAGCGATCGAAAGCTTTAGCGGATCGCCGGCGTAGTAATGCCAGATTTCAACCGCGTCGATGCGATGCCAGTGCGATCGCTCGCCGCGTTGCAGGAGATAATAGATGGCGGTCGATCGCGCGCGCCCGTCGACGGTCAGCGGGTCGCGAAACGTTTCGGCGTAGTGACCCCCTTCGGGATGAGGGATCATCTCGAGGCGCTTGATGATTTCCGCTGCAGTCGTCACCGCCTATTTCGTGCCGTCATCTTTGCCGTCGCCGTAATAGGCTTCGATTTCGATTCCTGCTTGCTGAAGTTCGCCGCGCAAGGTCAAGGCGTCGATATCGTAAGGATCGAGCGTCAGCGCGGCGACGACATCGTTCGCGGCGTCCATGTCCTTGCCGAGCGCGCGATTGGCTCTGGCGCGGATGACATAGGCCTCCGGCGCTTTCACGCCGGCTTTTTCCGCCGCCGTTACGGCGTCTGCAGCGGCCTGCCACTTTGCGCTGGCGGCAAACACCTTGGCGGCGACAAAGTCGAGTTCGGGAAGTCCGGGCGCCATTCGTTTTGCGGCGTCGACCGATGCTTCCGCCTGCACCAGATCGTGTGCGTCGATCCAGGCGAGGGCGGCTTCCGCAAGCAACCGCGCGCGCGCGTTCTTGTCGCCGGCGTCGCGCCGTTCGGAAATTTCGGTGAGGCGGATCGCTGCGAGTTTTGGAAGACCTGACGCAAGGTCCGAGACAGCGAGGCAATGCAGCGCCGGGGCGCCGCCGCCATCGCTCACCCATGACAGCGCTGCCTGCCGTCCGGTCTCGCCATCATCAGCGATCATCCGAACGCAATCGGCGTAACGCGCGCTCGTGCTCTCGGTTTTTTCAAGATAGGCTGGCAAAAGCGGCGCTTCCGGCGTCAATAGCGCGGCGAGGACAATCAACAGGTTCATAGCCCCATCCTAATGGCGAGGAATGCGGCGGGAAAGGGGCGGAAGCGCCGTCATGGCGGCGCCTTGAAAAGCGGGACATCGTCGCTATAGCCGCGCCTATTGGCGGCTAAAATCGGAGGGTTCTGGGTGAAACGGGACAAACTGTTTATTCTAAACAAGAATTTCGAAGACCCCGCCTGGCCGGGCGAGCGGTTTTATTGCTGGCATTGTGTGGCCATGGAAGGGATGATCGCCCTTTATCCATCGTTGAATTTTTCGCTTGATGTGGTCCGTGTCGATTGGGCCCGGCCGCGCCCTCAGATCGTCGATTTAATCGGCGCCGAAAATCAGTCGGCGCCTGTACTGGTTTTCGCGGACGACGCGCCACGCGCACTGTCGACGGGTGAGTATAACGGGCGGCGCTTCGCCAATACGATAGCGTCCATTTTGGCAGCTTTGGCGGCGAGACACGGCCTGCCGCGCCCTCATCCGTGATGAAATTTTTTAACGGGTTTTTACTCCGCCGCTTCGGCGGTCGGCGGGCGCTTGGCTTTCGCCTGTCGGCGGATCGTCGGTTTGGCCGGCGCGGCGGCGGCGTCCGGCTTTTTCTTGCGGGCGCCGGGCTTCGTCACGACGATATTGCCGCTTGATTCCGGCGGAGGCTCCGCGGTGCGCGCGTCGGCGGGGAGAAAGCAGGTGACCCGCGTCCCCTTGTCGGGCGCGGATTCCATGCGGACCCAGCCGCCATGGAGACTGACGAGCCGCTGCACCAGCGACAGGCCAAGACCGGCGCCGGCCGAAGGACCGCTCGATTCAAACGGATCGAAGACGCGCGCCTGATCACCAGGCGAGACGCCCCTGCCTGAATCGGCAATCCACAGGCGGACAAGGCCCGGCGTCCGGTCGGCGCCCATCGTCACCGCGCCGCCAGCGCCGGTATAGGCGAAGGCGTTGGAGAGGAGATTGAAGAGGATCTGTTTCAGCCGACGCGGATCAGCCTTGAAAACTCCGATGTCCTTGTCACACTCGACCGTCAGCGCGACTTGCGTGTCTTCGGCCTTGAGCGCCGAATAGGTGGCGGCGTTGGTCAGCAATTCGCGAATGTCGACGTCTTCAGGGTCGATCGTCATCTTGCCGGCGTCGATCGCCGCAAGGTCGATGATGTCGGTAATCAAGTCGCGCAAATGATAGGACGCCGACAAGATCGAGGCGATGTAATCTTTCTGGCGGTCGTTGAGGACGCCGAACATCTGCCCGTCGATCATTTCGGTAAAGCCGATGATCGTCGCCAGCGGGGTTCGAAGCTGATAGGAAACGTGATCGACAAACTTCGATTTCTGGCGATCAATGTCTTCAAGCAGCTCGTTTCGCTCTTCCAGTTCCTTTTCGCGCTCGCGGCTGTCGGTGACGTCGAGGAAATAGACAAGCGTTGCGCCATCGGGCAGCGGCTCGGCGCCGAGCGCGAGCGTTCTGCCGTCCGACAAGGTCAGGAATTCATCGCGGATCGGTTTTCTGTCTTCCGGCGACATCGAGGTGGCGCGGCGTTTGGCGAGGGTCAGGAGTTCAGCGCCCTTCGTCACCCGGTCGGTCATCGCTGCAATCGTCGCCTCGACGTTTGGCCTTGATGACAGCGTCGCTTCGTCGAGGCGCCACATTTTCTGGAAAGCGGTGTTGTGAAGGCGCAGCCGCCCGTCAGCGCCAAACACCGCAACCCCTTCGGAGAGGTTGTTCAAGGTCGCGCGCTGGACATTGATCTGCGTATTGTAGCGCGCTTCAAGCGCCATTTTTTCAGTGATGTCGTCAAACACAATGAGGACGCCGCCAAGCGGATGGCGCGAGCGTGAGACACGCAAGGTGCGCGCGTCCGGCAGATGCCAGATTTCGTCCGGCTCGCGTCCGGTGCGTTCAACGCCGGGCGCCGCCATTCCTTCCGTATAAAGAGCAAGCTGGCGGCGCTTCCAGGCGGCGTAATCGGCCTGTTCCGGCAGCCGGCCGGCCTGGCGCAAGCGGTCAAGGATCTCGCCGTGGTTCGGCTGCTGGGCGAGGTCGGCGTCTTCAAGGCTCCACAGCTTCTGGAAGGCGGCGTTCGAATAGACGAGATTTTGCGCCGCGCCGAACATCGCAACCGCAGCCGGGATCTGGTCAAGGGTCGAGCGGTTCGATTCAACATGACGCGCCAGATCGGCGCGCGCTTTTTCAAGATCGGTGATGTCGATGGCAAAGCCGGCGATGGCGGCGTCGCCCGCCGCATGCACCGGCGTTTCCGTCACCTTGAGCGCGCGGCGCGACCCTTTGATATTGACGACCACGCGCCCTTCAATGGCGCGGCGTTCGGCGCTGGCGCGCTCGGCGATTTTCCTTGCTGCGCCGTCAAGCTCAATCTGGTCTTTGAGAACGACTGCGGCGCTCGTCGCTTCGACGGCATCGACATAGGCCTGGTTGACCCAGGCGAGCGACAGATCCGCGGTGCGCCGCCAGGCGGGAACCGGCGCGCGTTCAAGCTGCGCCAGCGAACCGTGCAGGTCGGCGGTCTTTTCGCGCACCTTGCCCATGATGCCGGTGTCTTCCGCCATGCGCACAGCAGGGTCGGTCAGCCACAGTGCAACCTGTCCCCCGGTGACGCGGCCGTCGGCTTCAATGGCTCGTCCTTCATGCGTCATCACCGAACCTGAAAAGGCGATGCCGTGCTGGCGCAGTTCGCGCACCTTGTCCTTGAGCTTGCGGAATTCTTCCGGCGGTCCGTCATCTTCGAGCGGCAGGTCGCCGAGCGTGTTGAGCAGACGCGTCACCGGCGTTGCGGCGCGGTCTTCAAGATCCTGCGCGAACGACATCAGCGAGGCGAGCGCCGCCGGTCCGCCGAGGATCTTCGGCGCACCCCAGCCCTGTTCGATAGACTCGTAATCGTCCTCCCAGACCAGCACGAGCCCCGGATGGGCCGAGAGGACGGCGTCGGATTTTTCGAGCTGCGCCTCCATTTCGGCGAGCTTTTTGGTCCAGGTCACGGAGGCGTTGCGCGACGCTGCGGAAACGCGAAGCGCCCAGGCGATTGCTGCGACAGCCAGGGCGCCCGCCGCCAGGAATCCGAGCAGGATCGGTTCGGACGCCATGGTTGCTGTTCCCGCCGCGATTTCTTCGGCGAGGGCCGGGCCGGATGCAACGGAGATCGCGAGCGCGCCGACCGCCGCCGACAGGCGGAGAAGGGTCTTCGGCGTCTGCAGATCTTTAGCCCCGAGCTTCATTCGGATCCCTGAAATTCCGCCAGCCACCCGGTCAAAAACCGAGCGAACCCGCCAACATCTGGTTACCAGACGCGCCAAGGGTAACAATATGTACCCTGTTCGCCACCGCGGGCTAGGGGCGAGGGAGGTTATTCACGCCGCCAGCGGCCTCAAATTTTCAACAAGCAGGCGTTGCTTCGGCCGCCAACTGTTGATGACGGTCGCTCTGCGCCGGTACCCGCCCGATGGAGAGCGCCGCAGGCGACGAATTGGGCGGCCTGGCCAAGCGCCGGATCCGGACTGCACGGGCTGATTGAGCAGTGTTTACCTGTAACCAAAAGTCACAAATAAACGATACGCGAAGCAGCGCGGTTTGTGTCAGCTATGAACGAAGTCGAGGACGATGCAGTCGATGCCGATCAGATAGCCGCTCGACTGCTCGTTCTTTCCGGTAATCATCAGCGACAGATGATTATCGCCCTTCGCCAGTCGAAAATTTCCCGTTACAAGGTCGCCATATCCGCCGAATGGCGGTTCGACTGACGGGGACCAGCCGTCCATCGCTTTGCCGATTTTCCAGTAGGGTAGCAAACCTCTGACCTGCGTTTTTACGGCGCCAAAGTCGGGCGCCTTCGTCAGGTGGAGATAGATGTTGTAATTTCCCGCCTTGTTCGGGTTGATTGTCGCGTCGAGCACCGCGCCGGCGCCGCCGCCGCTCCAGAACAGTTGCGCGCCGCCGCCCCAACCAGGACCAAATCCGGTCATCGGCTGCACCGCCAGCTCGCCACCACTGACTTGTACTTTGCCAGCGGCCAGCAGCGCTTCCGCTTCGACGATCTGCGGAGGTGTGTGGTAGGTGATCTTCGGCAATTTGGCGCCGTTCGGACCGCCGGTATCTGAAACTGTGACGCCCTTATCTTTGGCGGCCAGAACACAAGCGCCGAGCCGTCGCGAACCGTCGGCCGTCGGCGTTTCGGTTCGAACCGAAGATGGGTCGCGGGGCAAATTTGTTTCGTTCAAATTCGGCAAGTCAACCCGCGACGGCGTCGCGTCCTCGGGGGGAGGGGATTTGTCCGAACCCCACGCTGTTGCGGTCAAGACAAAGACGCCAAGCACTGCACTGAGATATGTTCGCATGACCTGTCGCGCCTCCAAAAAAGACCCGCTAGCCCCGGATTTCTCGCACAGCCAGCATCGCCTTACAACAAATGCCAGCGATTGATCCAAGTCAAAGACCAACAGCGCGCAGTATCGCTAGAGCAGGTTTCGCGCGCTCTGGCGCGCGAAGGTTGCTCAGATCTATGAATTAGGGCGTTTTCTGCGATCAACCGGATTCCACTTGATCGGAAAACGCCCTAGCGCACTCTTGCGCTGTCGTTCTCTCCTGACGCGCTAACCGCCTTATTTGCAACGCAGCATTAGCGTCGGCGGCTCGCGTTCTGCGGCGTTAGCGTCAATGACACTACATGTTGCGTCTCTTGTTCGCGGCGAACCATTCAGCGGCATCGAGCGCAAGCCATAATCTTAATTCTGCGGCTGTTCTTCCTTCGCCGGTTCTTCCGCAGGCTTCTTCGTTCCGAAGAGCGCGCCGAGGCCTTCGTTGATCAAGGTTTCGGTCGGGTCTTTTGGCGGCGCGGTGGTCGACGCACCGGTGGCGCCATCCGCCGGTTCTGTCGGCGGGGCCGGGTCCTGGGCTGTGGGTTTTTTTGCGCCGCCGAGGATGCCTTTGAGGAGGTCCTTGGCGGGATCGGAATCCGTGGCGGTCCCGTCGGCCGCTGCGCCGTCTTTCGGCTTCAGCGCCTTGTCGAGGAGGCCCTTGACCGTCTGTTCGGCCTTGCCGCGCAGCAGCGAATCAACATCGATCGACATGGTCGGTTTGGAAAACGTACCGCCGACTTTCACCGGGATCGCGACCATGCGGCCGGTCGATCCGTCGGCGGAAGTTGACGCCTTTGGCAGCAGACGCAGATCAAGCGTCTGGTTTGGCAGGTTGATTTGCCCGACGCCGGACATCGCGAGAAACGGGCCCTCGAGTGAAATTGTCGGCGCTTGTACGTCGCCATTGGTGATTGTGAAATTCGACAGGAATTTCGAAAAATCGGTTTTCTCGGTCGGCCGCTGCGCTTCGGCGATCGCCGTCGTGATCGCGGCCGGGTTGGTCAGCCCCCCTTCGTAAAGCTTGGCGACGGCGCTTGCGAGCTTGACGATGTTGACGCCCTTGATGGCGCCGTCATTGAGGTCGAAACCGCCCTTGCCGTCGAGCGATTGCATGATCGCGGCCTGCGATGATCCGGCGGCGTTGAATTCGAGATTGAACCCGCCAAGCCCGAGGAGCTTGTCCATCTTCATCAAGTCCATGGTGAAGGGCTCGGCTTCGACCGAATTCATCGAGAATTTCCCGGCGATCGCGGGCGTCGCTTTCGCCGCGTCGACGACCAGAGTTCCCGATCCGCCGCCGCCGTAAAAACCAAGCTGCGGGATCGCCGCCGTCAACCGCCCGTTGGCGATCTTCAGGTTCATCCGCGACTGCCCGGCTTCAAGCTCGTTGAGAAAAACTTTTTCGGCGCTGATATCGAGATCGGCGTCCAGGTTTCTGAGGCTGGTGAAGTCCATCTTGTCGGTCGACCACGCGGGGAAGCCTTCGGCGCTGGTTGTCGGCGGCGGCATATAAGGCCGCAAATCTAGCGATCCCGCCGCCAGCGATCCGGTCGCTTTGGGACGCGGACCCGACCAGTTGAGCTTGACGTCGCCAGCCGCGTCGATGGCGTCGAAATTGATTTTCGCCCCGGAAAGGTCGATGGCGTCGGCGGATCCTTTGGCTTGTCCGGATACGGAGAGTTTGTCGAAACCCGGCGCGTCCTCAAGCTGGACTCCGAACAGCGCGGCGAGCGCCGGAAGGTCCGGCGCGTTGAGGCTGACCGGCCCGGTATAGCCAAGCATTTCGCCGGCGGCGAGCGCAAGATCCGCGCCGATCGTCGATGCGCCGATTTTGGCGTCGAGTTTCAAATTGGATTGTTTCTTTGCAAGGATGTCGGCGAGATTGGTCAGCACAATCTTGACGGTCGAGGGCGCGCCCTGGAATTTCATCGTGCCGTCGAGTTCAAGCGGCTCGCTCAAACTTGCAAGGCGCGCGGTCAGGTCAATCTCGTCTGCGGTGTAGGTCTTCTTCTCTCCGGTGTCGGTATAGACGGCGCGTCCATTGACGAAGCGTACATCGCCGAGGCTGATTTCCTTGACGGCGCTTTCGCCCGGCTCCCCCGCCGGCTGGTCGGAGGCCGCGAGATTCCAGTTGATCGCGCCGCCCGCCGCTTTTTGAAGATTGAGATCGGGCTCGGTCAGCACAAAGCGCGAAATCTCGACGCGGCCGGAAAACAAGGGCGCCAGTTTGACGCCGATATCGGCGCGCTTGACCTTGGCGAGATGGTCCCCTGGAAATCCCGGCGCATTAGCGATCACCAGATCGCTGACGGCGAAGGCTGGCTGCGGAAAGATCTTGAACGAAATATCCTTGCCCAGCGTTACTTGCCGGCCGAGCGCTTTTGTGGCTTCAGCCTCGATGCGCGCGCGATAGGTATCCGCAGGGATAAGGTTTGGCGCAAGAACAACAATAGCGGCGAGGAGAACGACGAGCGCAAGCAGCGCAGCAATAAAACGGCCCATGATCGAACTTTGTCCCGGGTTGGTGTGAAGCGACTGAGTTAAGCCGGTTTGGCCAACGAATTCTACCACCGCGAGCCGCTGCGCGGCGACGCATCGTTCATGAAGAAATTTCAAGGCGTTGACGGCGGCGCTCGATCCCCGGGGGCTTGTCCGCCGCTTGCGTCCGGCCATAGGGTCTTGTCCGCTGCCAGCGGGAGAGGCCGATGACAGAGCCCAATACCGGATTTCGCTACAAGGCGTTCATTTCCTACAGCTGGAAAGACAAGGACGCGGCGGGCGAGCTGCACCGGGCGCTTGAAGCCTTCCGCACGCCAAAGGCGCTGGTCGGACGCCAAACGCAAAATGGCGCCGCGCCAGCGCGCCTCGCGCCGATTTTTCGCGATCGCGACGAAGAGGCGGCGGGCGCAAGCCTTAAAGCCGCTATCGAAGAAGGGCTCGACAACAGCGAGTTCCTCATCATCGTCTGTTCGCCCAATGCGGCGGCCTCGCCCTGGGTCAACAAGGAGATCGCCTATTTCCGCAAGAAGCGGACGCCCAGCAATATCCTGACCTATGTGATCGGCGGCGAGCCGGGGCCGCATTGTTTTGCGCCGGCGCTGCGCTTTGAATCGACGGTCGATGGCGTGATTGGCGACGAGCCGATCGAGCAGCCGCTCGCCGCCGATGCGCGCGAGGAAGGCGACGGCAAGCGCCTTGCGCGGCTGAAGATCGCCGCGGCGATGCTCGGC
>JBGSVH010000123.1:0-4804 GCA_041753055.1 Parvularculaceae bacterium | reverse complement strand
CGCGGTCGCGACCGCAGCGCGACGCGACGGCGCGGGCCGGAATTCCCGGCCATCCGGGGTCCTGACCACGCCCCGATCACGATTCGCTTCGTTAAGCCCTTGGGGCATGGGGACGAATCCCGCCTTCGTTGACAGTCTTCAAGCCGCTCACTATCTCTCCGACGCCCATTACCAACCAGGTCACACCGGCTCCTTCGCCGCGCCCGTCGGCCTCGCCGCAATTACCCCCCGCGCTGGGTCTTACGCAGTCGTCCGGGACATTCAAATTGAAAGTGCGTTCATTCATGGCGCTGTTCGGCCTCGCGAAAAAGATTTTCGGCTCATCAAATGAACGCCGCATCAAGCCTCTATGGCGCCGCGTCGAAGCGATCAATGCGCTTGAAGGCGAGATGGCCAAACTGACTGACGCCGGGATCATCGAGCGCACCGCCGCGCTGAAGGCGCGGGTCGCCGCCGGCGAGAGCCTCGATGCTGTCCTTGAAGACGCGTTCGCAACAGTCAGAGAAGCGGCCAAGCGGGCGCTCGGCCAGCGCCATTACGACGTCCAGCTGCTTGGCGGCATGATCCTTCACGAAGGCAACATCGCCGAGATGAAAACCGGCGAGGGCAAGACCCTCGTCGCCACCCTGCCCGTCTATCTGAACGCGCTTACCGGCAAGGGCGTTCACGTCGTCACCGTCAACGATTATCTCGCCAGCCGAGACGCGGAATGGATGGGCCGGGTTTATGAACGGCTCGGCATGAAGACCGGGGTTATTGTCCACGGCCTGTCCGACGCCGAGCGACGGAGCGCTTACGCCTGCGACATCACATACGGCACCAATAACGAATATGGCTTTGACTATCTGCGCGACAACATGAAGGCGACGCGCGAAGAGATGGTCCAGCGCGGCCATCATTACGCAATTGTCGACGAGGTCGATTCGATCCTTGTCGACGAGGCGAGAACGCCGCTGATCATTTCGGGCCCTACCGATGACAAGTCGGAACTCTACATCACCATCGACAGCTTCATCCCGCAGCTCTCGGAAGACGATTTCGAAATCGACGAAAAGCAGCGCTCGGTCACTTTCACCGAAGCCGGCAATGAAAAGCTCGAGGGCCTTCTTAAAGACGCAGGCCTGCTGCAGGGCGAAAGCCTTTATGACGCCGTCAACATCTCCATCGTTCACCACGTCAATCAGGCGCTGAAGGCGCACAAGGTCTTCCAGAAAGACAAGGATTATATCGTCCGCGGCGACAAGGTCGTCATCATCGACGAATTCACTGGCCGGATGATGGAAGGAAGGCGCTGGTCGGAAGGGCTGCATCAGGCGGTCGAGGCGAAAGAAAAAGCCGCGATCCAGCCGGAAAACCAGACGCTCGCCTCGATCACCTTCCAGAATTATTTCCGTCTTTACGAAAAACTCGCCGGCATGACTGGCACGGCGCTGACGGAAGAGGCGGAATTCGCCGACATCTACAAACTGAATGTCTTCGAAATTCCGACCAACAAGCCGATCGCCCGTAACGACATGGACGACGAGCTCTACATGACGGCCGCCGAAAAGAACAAGGCGATCGCCGTGCAGATCGCCGAGTGCCATCGCAACGGCCAGCCGGTGCTGGTCGGCACCGTCTCGATCGAAAAGTCGGAACAACTGTCGGCGCTGCTCGGCGACAAGGCGTTCTGGCGCGATGTCGCCAAGTCGCTGAAGACGCGCGCTGACGAGCTGAAAGACAAGGAAGCCGATCACAAGAAAGATCTGCTCGATCGCGCCGCCTATATCGAGGAACTGGCGATCAAGAAGACGCCGATCCCGCACAGCGTCCTCAACGCCCGCTTCCACGAACAAGAAGCCTCGATTGTCGCCGACGCCGGCAAGCCGGGCGCGGTGATGATCGCCACCAATATGGCAGGCCGCGGCACCGACATCCAGCTTGGCGGCTCGGTCGACAAGCAGATTCTCGACAGCCTTGCTGAAGGCGATGACACTGAAACCATCGCCCGCAAACGCAACGAGATCGAAACCCGCGTGGCCGACGAAAAACGCAAGGCGATCGCCGCCGGCGGACTTTTCGTGCTTGGCACCGAGCGCCACGAAAGCCGGCGCATCGACAACCAGCTGCGCGGCCGCTCGGGCCGCCAGGGCGACCCCGGCGCGACGAAATTCTATCTCTCGCTCGAAGACGATCTGATGCGCATCTTCGGCGACGGCATGGAAAAGATGCTTAAGCGCTTCGGCATCAAGCCGGATGAATCGATCGAGCATCCCTGGTTCACCAAGGCCGTCGAAACCGCGCAGAAAAAAGTCGAACAACGCAATTACGACATCCGCAAGAACCTTTTGAAATTCGACGACGTCATCAACGACCAGCGGAAGGCGATCTACGATCAGCGCAAGGAATTCATGGCCGCGAGCGAAGTCGACGACATCGTCGCCGACATGCGCGACCAGCTTGTCAACGATCTTGTCGCCGAACACATGCCGCCGAAATCCTACGCCGAGCAATGGGATGTCGAGGGGCTTGAAAAGAAGCTCGAAGAGATTTTCGGCCGCACCTTCCCGGTCGCTGAATGGGCGACGGAAGAAGGCGTCGCCGACGCTGAAATCATCGAAAAGCTGACCAAGGCGACGGGCGACCACGCCGCCAAACGCGCCGCCGAGATCGGCCCTGAAGTGATGCGCCGGATCGAGAAATCGATCCTCCTGCATGTGCTCGACACCAATTGGCGCGAGCATCTGCAGATGCTCGATCATCTGCGCTCGGTCGTATGGATGCGCGGGCACGGCCAGCGCGATCCGATCAACGAATTCAAGACGGAATCTTTTGCGCTGTTTGAAGGATTGCTTGACGGCCTTCGCCGTGACGTGACGCGCATGCTGATGCGCATTCAGGTGCAGCGCCCGGAAGACGCAGCGCCGCGCCCAACCGCGCCGCAACGGATAATCGAAAGCCACGTCAATCCGCAGACCGGCGAGAATGAAGTGACGCTGGCCGAGGCGGCGGCCGCCGAACGCTCGCGCCGCAGGGCGTCGGCGGGGCTTGGCACCATGACCGGGGTCGCCCGGGCGCAAGATGTCGACGTCAACCGTCCCGAAACCTGGGGCGTGGTTCCCAGAAACGCCCCCTGCCCCTGCGGCTCCGGGCAGAAATACAAGCACTGCCACGGCAAGATCTGATCGTCCGACCCCGAATTAATCGGCGAGGCGCCAACGGCGCCCTTCCGGATGAAACGGCCTCTACCGCTGCGTTGTCCGCTTCGAATCTGGAATCGGATTGAATTTGAGCGCGGCAAGCGGCACTCTCCCCCGGTGCTGGAGGGCGCGTCATGACGAAACCGGCGATCAGGATTGCAGCCTTGGCCCTTGCCGCCGCCGCGCTTGCCGCCTGCGGCCCGATGACGAAGTCTGCGCGCACCAGGCCGGGCGCCGGCGCAGTCATCTACGAGGCTGACATCATCACCATGGACCCGGCACATCCGTCGGCGACGGCAGTCATCGTCAAGGACGGCAGGATCCTCGCCGTCGGCGATATCAACGATCTCGTCGAAGGTTATTCAGGCGCAACCATCGATGAAAGCTTCGCGCGCAAGACCATCCTCCCCGGCCTCATCGATCCGCATATACACATGGCGTTATCGTCGCTGATGTATGCAACCGAGATGATCGCGCCGTGGCCGATGGCGACGGCGACCGGGATGATCGACGGCTATCCGACGCGCGAGATGTTTTTCGAGCGCCTGAAAGAAGTCGAAGCGGCGGCGCCTGCGGCGGAGCCTCTCGTCGTCTACGGCTATCACAATCTTGTTCATGGCGATTTGACCAGAGCCGATCTTGATGCGGTGACGACATCACGGCCGCTCATCATCTGGCACTATTCGGGCCACGATTTTTATCTGAATTCAGCGGCGATCGGCTGGGCGAAAATCACCGGCGATCTCCACAAGAAATTCAAGGGCGTCGATATCGACGCCAGCGGCGAACCGACCGGACGGGTTTTTGAAGACGCCGCGCCTTACCTGTTGCAGACGCTGGGCCCGGTGCTGCTCGATCCGGCGCGCGTCAAAAAGGGCCTCGACGGGTTCACTTATCTTCTGAATTCAGGCGGCGTCACCACCGTCGCCGATCTCGGCTACGGGCTCTTCGGGCTGCCGTTTGAAGACGCCAATATCGCCGGAAACTGGATTTCGCCGGAACATTCCGGCTACAGACTATATCTTGTTCCGGAACATCGCGCGTTTGAGCGCGCCTTTGGCGACAAGCGCGTCGAGACTGTTCTCGGCATGGTCTCCGGAAAAATCGCAGCGCCGGCCCCGGTCTTGCCGCAGGTGAAATTCTTCACCGACGCCGCCTTTTATTCGCAGACCATGCGCCTTTCCGACCCCGGCTATCTCGACGGCCAGTCGAAAGGAAGCAAAGGATTATGGGTGACAGAGCCCGGCGCGATCGCCGACACGATCCGTCCTTACTGGAATGCGGGGCTCGGCGTTCGCATTCATTCCAATGGCGACGAGGCGCAGGAGGCGACGCTGCACGCCCTTGAAGATCTGCGCCAGACCAGCGCTGACGCCTTGAAAAGCGGGCGCTTCGTCATTGAGCATGGCGGTCTTTTTTCGCCGGACGAAGCGCGCAGGGCCGGCGCGCTTGGCGCTGCGGTTTCCGCGGCGAGCCATTATGTCTTCTATCTTGGCGAGGCGTATCAGCCAGCGCTCGGCGAAGAGCGCGGCCAGTGGATTACGCCGCTCGCCTCGCTGTCCGCCGCAGGGGTGAAAATCTCGCTCCATTCCGATGCGCCGCTGGCGCCGCCGCTTCCCTTGCGC
>JBGSVH010000122.1:0-9208 GCA_041753055.1 Parvularculaceae bacterium | reverse complement strand
CGCTCTCGACCAATCGGCGTTAAACGGGCATTCTTGTGAATGTTCATTCGGGCTTGCCTCCAAGGATCGCTGAAGTCTGGTAACTCCAGTCTCCTCGGTCAGGCCCGAATGGACAACCTGTTGAAAGCCCACAGTTAGAGCAGGGCCCCCAAATAGGGAATTCGCGAGGCGCGCGCGGTTCCCTGCTGGCAGGGAACTTGATTGCAAAGACCGGTTCGATCGGGACCGGTCACACCAGCATTCCGTTTCCCAAGCGCTGCGGGTGCTGATGCAGATGGACAACGCAGACGGCGCTGCCTACGCTTTCAAAATGGCGGGCAGGCGACCAGAGTACAATCAGCCAGGAACGAAAGACCGCGCGCGATGACACGCGCCAGCCGCTGGCTCGTCATGGCGGTGCTGGGGCTTGCGGGCACGGTCATTTATTTGTTGCCGTTCATGCGCGAGATTTATTACCAGCCGCTGCAGCAAGCGCTGCACATCAATAATTCGCAGTCCGGGATGTTGATGGCGGCCTTTGGCCTCACCTCGATGCTCGCCTACATCCCGGGCGGCTGGGTCGCTGACCGTGTCGAGCCACGCGTGCTGATCGCGGCCGCGCTCGTTTTCACGGGCCTTCTCGGGTTCCTGTTCGCGACGTTCCCGTCCTATCCGGTCGCCTTGATCATCCATGCCCTGTGGGGCGTCACCGCAACAGGGATGATGTGGGGCGCCTTGATCAAGGCGACGCGGGACTGGGCGCCGGGCGATCAGCAGGGCAAGGCGTTCGGGCTGCTTGAAGCGGGCCGCGGCGTATCCGAGGCGGCGTTGCTGACGCTGTTTCTTACGATTTTCGCGCGGCTGGGCGGAGACACGCCGGCGCTCTCCCAGATTGTCGTGCAATATTCGTTCCTGCATGTCGGCCTCGGGATTGCCGCATGGTTTGTTATCGAAAAAGGGCGCGCTGACGCGGCCCCCGCCGCCAATGTTACTTGGCGGGAATTTCTCCGTGTGCTGCAAATGCCGACGGTGTGGCTGTTGTCGATCATCGTCCTTGCTGGTTATAGCGCCTATTGGGGCGCGTATTATTTTACGCCCTATGCGTCGGATGTTTTCATGATGAGTGCGGTCGCCGCAGGAGCGATCGGGGCCGGCAAAGTCTGGCTGAAACCGGCGTCGGCCGCGATTGCAGGTTTCGTCGCCGACCGCGCCGGGATCTGGCAGTCGGTCGCGGTCTGCTTCATTGTCCTGATTGCGAGCTTTGGCGGTTTTGTCGTCCTGCCCGGCGGCGGCAAGATGGTCGTCTTCATGATTGCCAATATTGCGCTGGCGTCGATTGCAATCTTTGCGCTGCGCGGGATTTATTTTGCGCTGCTGGAAGAGGGCGGCGTTCCCGTCGCCGTTACCGGGACGGCGACCGGCATCGTTTCCGTCATCGGGTTTGCGCCTGACGTTTTCATGCCGCTCGTTGGCGGCGCCTTGCTTGACGGATTTCCGGGTGAGGCCGGCTATCGCCTTTACTTCGGATTCATCACGCTCTTATGTGTCGGCGGCCTTATGGCGACGCTGACGATCGGCCGACATTGCGCCGCCGCGCTTTCAAAACGGTCATAGCCGCGTTGCGCCCCGGTGCGCCGGTGACGCCGCCGCCCGGATGCGCGCCCGCGCCGCAAAGATAAAGACCGTCGATCGGCGTCTTGTATTGCGACCAGGCGGGCAGGGGCCGCATGAAAAACAATTGGCCAAGATTGAGATCTCCGTGAAAAATGTTTCCTTCGGTGAGGCCATAGGTCTCTTCGAGATCGAGGGGCGTCAAAACTTTGCGCGCAATGACGCTGTCCGGCACATTCGGAGCCTGCCGTCCGATCAGATCGATGACGCGGTCGCCAAGCGGCGCGCGTTTTGAGTTCCAATCGCCATCGCGCAATTTGTACGGCACATATTGAACAAAACAGGTCAGCATATGCCGGCCCGGCGGGCAAAGCGTATCGTCGACCTGACTTGGAACGACGCAATCAACCCAGAGATCGTCGCAAAGCTCGCCAAACTTTGCGCGATCATAGAGGCGCTGGGTCTCTTCAAGGTCTCCCATGATACTGAGGACCGCCTGTTCGGCGGGTGACGCGTCCGCAGGCATACCAATAATTTTCGGCGCTTCGCTAAGCACCATGTTCACTTTGGCGGCGGGACCGTCCATGCGGATGGCGCCCACATCGGCCCGGAAATCGTCGTCAAGCGCGCTCTTGTCGATCAGCGACAGGAAAGTTCGTTTTGGGTCAGCGTTCGACAGCACAACCGGTGCTGAAAACTCCCTGCCATCGGCGAGCACAACGCCGCTGACGCCGCCGTCTTTGATACGAATTTCAGCGACTGCGGCTTCGGTGAGGATTGTCGCGCCGGCGTCGCGCGCCGATTGCGCCAGCGCCCCCGTTATTGAGCCCATGCCGCCGATGACATGGCCGGTAAACCCTTGCACGCCGTGATCGCCGCCGGACAGGAGGTGAAAGAGCAGTCCAAGCGTTGACCCGGCGTCATAGGGACCGCCATGCTTGCCATAAACATTATTGCCAAGGAAAAGCCTTTTGGTTTCCGACGCTTCGAAATGTCGGTCGAGAAAATCCGCGAGTGATCCTGTCAGGAAGCGGACCATCGCCGCCGCTTCATCGCCGCCAATGCCCCAGAAGCGTTTTGCAAGGCGCACAATCTCGCCAAGGCGGTCGAGGCCCGTCGCCTTGAGGTTCGGCGGCGGTTCGATAAAGAACGGCTGCAGGTAACGCGCGAGCTTTTTAAGCTCGGCGTCAACCCGCTCATAGGCGTTGGCGTCACGTACGGAATATCGGCGAAGTTCAGCGGCGGTGCGCGCCGGGTCCGCCCAAAGCCGCAATAGGCTTCCGTCAGCAACCGGCATGTTCAGCGCCGGATCACAAGGCGTCATTTTGAGGCCATACCGCGCCAGTTCAAGCTCGCGAATGACCGCCGGCGTCAGCATCGAGGCGATATAAGAGCAAGACGAAACGCGGCACCCGGGCGCCACTTCCTCGGTGACGGCTGCGCCGCCGACGATCCCGCGCCGCTCAAGCGCCAGAACCGACCAGCCCGCCCGCGCGAGATAGCCGGCGGCGGTCAGCCCGTTATGGCCGGCGCCGACAATGATTGCATCATAACGGGCCTTGAGCCCGTTTCCGGCGTTTGACATTGCCCGCGCCTGTTTCGCCCCATGGACAAGCAAGGCTAGTGTTGGGACATTGGGGCGTCAATCGGCGGCCGGTCTTGCGGACAGGGTGATTCGGTTCGGTTTATGAAATCAGAAGTCGGCAATGCAGACCTGGAAGAATCGCTCCCCAGCCGGTGTTATCTCGACGCCCCGATATTCCAGCGCGAAAAGAATGAAATTTTTGCGTGCGACTGGTTTTGCGCCGGTCGCGAGGACGAGATCGACGCGGACGGCGGGGCTGTAGCCATCGATGTTCTTGGCGAGAGCATTATCGTTGCGCGGCTGAGTGATGGCAGCCTTCGCGCCCATTACAATGTCTGCCGGCATCGCGGCGCAAGGATTTGTTCCGATGACAGCAAGTGGGGATTGTCACTGAAGGGCGGCGCAGCAGGCGGATTTATCCGGTGCCCCTATCATCAGTGGACATACGGTCTTGACGGCAAATTGAACCATGCCCCGCATTTGTCGGACAAGGCGGATTTTGACGCTGGCAAGTTCAGCCTGCATCCGGTTGGCGTCGCCACATGGGGCGGCTTTGTCTTCCTGAAACTGACGCCCGGCAAGGGTGATGAAATTCCGCGCGTTCTTGGTGAGGAAATCGGCGCCGCGCCGCGCCGGCTTGGCAATTATCCGCTCACCCGTTTGAAGACGGCAAAAGCGATCAGCTATGATGTCGCCGCCAACTGGAAGGTGATCGCTGAAAACTATAACGAGTGTTACCATTGCGGCGGCGTTCACCCCGAACTCTGCAAGGTCGTGCCCGTTTTCCGCGCCGGGGCGGGGCTTGGTCTTGACTGGGAAAACGGAATTCCCCACCGAGAGGGCGCATGGACATATACCTTCTCCGGAACCACCAACCGCAAGCCGTTCGTTACACTCAACGAGCTTGAACGGGTGCGCCACAAGGGCGAGTTGATCTATCCAAATCTCATGTTGTCGATGAGCGCTGATCACGGCGCTGCGTTTTTGCTGTGGCCGCTTGCGCCGGACCGGACGCGGGTCGATTGCCGGTTTCTGTTTGATCCCGATGAAATGGCGCGGGACGATTTTGATCCGTCCGATGCGGTTGATTTCTGGGACATCACCAACCGGCAGGACTGGGCGGTCTGTGAGCGCGTCCAGCAGGGGATGAGTTCGCGCATTCATGATCACGGATATTTCGCGCCGATGGAGGACGAAAGTCTCGATATCCGCCGCTATGTTCGCTCGCGTCTGCCGGATCTTTGAGCCGGCGATCATGCGCCGCGCCCTTTTCATTCAGCGTCCAATTCGGTAGTCCGGTCCCGCAAATCCGGACGAGCGGCTGTGAGGAATGACAGTTAATGACGTATCTTGAAAAAGCCGGGCTGAAAGTTGACGCGCCGCTGGCCGAATTCATCGAAGCCGAGTGTCTCGGCGGGTCGGGGCTGACCGCGGACGCTTTCTGGGCGGGGCTTGCGAGGATCCTTAATGAACTGACGCCGGAAAACCGGGCGCTCCTTGCGCGCCGCGATGCGCTTCAGGAAAAGATTGACGCATGGCATGATGAGCGGAAAGGGAAGCCGCTGGATCAGGGCGCCTATATCGCCTTCCTGAGGGAGATTGGCTATCTCGCCGAGGAACCAACAGCGTTTGCGATCGGAACGCAAAATGTCGACCCTGAAATCGCAACCATGGCCGGTCCGCAGCTTGTGGTGCCGTCGCGTAACGCGCGTTTTGCGCTGAACGCCGCCAATGCGCGCTGGGCCAGTCTTTACGATGCGCTTTACGGAACCGATGCGCTGCCGGGCGCGGCGAAGCCGGGCGGTTACGACAAGACGCGCGGGGACAACGTCATCGCCTGGGCGAAGGCGTTTCTGGACGAGGCGGCGCCGCTGGCGTCGGGTAAGCATGCTGAAGTTGGCGCCTATCGCGTTGAAGGCGGGGCGCTCAATCCGGCGCTGAAAAACCCCGCGCAGTTTGCCGGGTATCGCGGTACGCCATCGGCGCCATCCGCCATTCTATTCAGCAATAACGGCCTTCACATTGAACTCGTCATCGACCGCGCGCACCCGATTGGCGGCGACGACAAGTCGGCCGTTGCGGACGTCGTCATGGAATCGGCGCTGACGACGATAATCGACCTCGAGGATTCAATCGCCGCCGTCGATGCAGGCGACAAAGTTGAGGCCTATTCGAACTGGCTAGGCCTGATGGACGGAACGCTGGAGGCGAGTTTTCCAAAAGGCGGCGGCGTCGTTCGTCGCACACTTGAGGCTGACCGCGAATTTACGGCGCCGGACGGGTCGACCCTGACATTGATGGGACGGAGCGTTCTGCTGGTGCGCAATGTCGGGCATCTGATGACGACGCCGGCGGTGTTGATGGCAGACGGGTCGGAGGCCTTCGAAGGCATTCTCGATTGCGTCGTAACAAGCCTGATCGCCGGTGTCGATTTGCGCCGGGAGGGGAAATTCGTCAACAGCCGCGCCGGATCGGTTTACATCGTCAAACCGAAAATGCACGGGCCGGAGGAAGCAGCGTTCACGGATAAACTCTTTGCCGTGACGGAGAAGTTTCTGGGCTTCGCGCCGTTGACCCTCAAAGTTGGCGTCATGGACGAGGAGCGCCGCACATCCGCCAATCTCGCCGCCGCGATCAAGGCTGTTGCGAACCGTATCGTCTTCATCAACACCGGGTTTCTTGATCGCACCGGCGATGAAATCCACACCTCGATGCGCGCGGGGCCGATGATCCGCAAGGGCGAGATCAAGAATTCCGAATGGATCAAGGCGTATGAAGACCGCAACGTGCTGATCGGTCTTGCCTGCGGTCTTTCTGGGCGCGCGCAGATCGGCAAGGGCATGTGGGCGGCGCCCGACCGCATGGCTGACATGCTGGAGCAGAAGATCGGCCATCCGATGAGCGGCGCCAATACCGCCTGGGTCCCGAGCCCGACGGCGGCGACGCTTCATGCGATCCACTATCACCGCGTCAATGTCTTCGACCGCCAGCAGCAGTTGAAATCCGCGGCGGCGCCCGGTCTCGACAAATTGCTGACCATTCCTTTAGCGACCGGCCGCAATTTCAGCGCCGAAGAAGTCGAACAGGAACTCGAAAACAACATCCAGGGCATACTCGGCTATGTTGTCCGCTGGATCGATCAGGGCGTCGGTTGTTCGAAAGTGCCGGACATCAACGATATCGGCCTGATGGAAGATCGCGCCACTTTGCGCATATCTTCGCAGCATGTCGCCAACTGGCTGCGTTGGGGCGTTTGCACCAAAGAACAGGTTGACCGCGTTTTCATAAAGATGGCGGCGAAAGTTGACGCGCAGAATGCTTCGGACGGCGCCTATCGGCCAATGTCGGATGCGCCTGACGCCAACATTGCTTTCCAGGCGGCAAAAGCGCTTGTTTACGAAGGCGAGAAGTCCCCGAGCGGCTACACCGAGCCGCTGCTTCACACCTTCCGCCTGAAGAAGAAGCGAGGCGGCTGAACGCAACAGAAAGCGGGTGGCGCGATGATCTGGCTGGCGCTTGGATTTCTCCTGACTGCGATTTTGTATTCGATGGCCGGCTTCGGCGGCGGATCAACCTATAACGCGCTCCTTGTGCTCGCGGGAACGGATTATCAAATTCTCCCGGCGATTGCACTCACCTGCAATATCATCGTGGTGACGGCAGGCGTCTTGCAATTTCTACATGCAAAACGCATGCGCCTGACAGATGTAGCGCCGCTGTGCATTTTGTCGGCGCCGGCGGCGTGGATCGGCGGGCGCATCGTCGTCCCGGAAACGCTGTTCATCGGTCTCCTCGGAATTTCGCTGCTGGCGGCAAGCCTCTTCATGTTTATCGACCATCCAGAACCGAAGTCCCGCGACCAGCGACCGCTGGCGTTGCCGATTGCGATTGGCGGCGGTATCGGATTCCTGTCGGGCCTAGTCGGCATCGGCGGCGGCATTTTCCTTGCGCCGTTTCTTCATCTGGCGCGGTGGGGCAAGGCTCACGAGATCGCGGGGGCCGCGAGTTTCTTCATTCTCGTCAATTCAGTAACGGGCCTTGGCGGTCAGTTGACGAAGCTTGGCGAGTTGCAAAAGCTTGAGGCGCTTGCGTCCTACTGGCCTTTGCCTGCCGCAGTTCTTGCCGGCGGCGTTGCAGGAAGCTTTGTTGGCGCGCGCCGGCTTCAACCCGGCGCCATCAAGAAGATCACTGGGCTTCTCATTTTTCTGGTCGCTGCGCGCCTGTTGTGGCGGCTCGCCGCCGGGTAGGTGCGCCTTTGCGTTTACCGTGGGCGGTGGTGGGCGCTAGAATTTGGAACAGCGATAAAATGAAAGAGGAAAAGATGTCGGGCGCACTTGCGGGAATACGGGTAATCGAGATTGCCGGCATCGGTCCCGGTCCCTTTTGCGGCATGATGCTCGCCGATCACGGCGCCGAGGTCATTCGCATCGACCGTATTGGCGGCGACATGCTGAGCGCCAATCCTTTGGCGCGGTCGCGAAAGTCGATCGCCGTCGACATTCGAAAGCCCGAAGGCGCCGCGATTGTCCGTGAACTTGCAAAGACGGCTGACGGGCTCTTCGAGGGCAATCGGCCCGGCGTGATGGAGCGGCTCGGGCTTGGGCCGGAAATGCTGCTCAAGGACAATCCAAAGCTTGTTTACGGGCGGATGACAGGATGGGGTCAGACAGGGCCGCTTGCCGACGCAGCAGGACATGACATCAACTATATCGCCGTCGCCGGCGCCTTGCATGGGTGTGGTTATGCGGACGGACCGCCGGCGCCCCCCGTCAATTATCTCGGCGATTTTGGCGGCGGCGGCATGATGCTCGCCTTCGGCATGGTCAGCGGTATTCTCGGCGTCAGGAACGGTGCGCCGGGGCAGGTCATCGACTGCGCCATGACCGACGGCTCGGCGTTGCTTACGGCGATGGTCTGGGGATTTCTGGCGCAAGGCGCGTGGCGCGACGAGCGCGGCGTCAATCTTCTCGACACCGGCGCCCACTTCTACAATGTCTATGAAACGAGCGACGGAAAATGGATCTCGATCGGCGCAATCGAGCCGCAATTCTACGCGTTATTGCGCGAAAAGCTGGACCTCGCAGCGGACCCGCGTTTTGATGCGCAGATGGACCCACGCGTCTGGAACGACCTGAAGAAAGAACTGGCGGCGATCTTCAAGACAAAGACCCGCGACGACTGGTCATCGATCCTTGAGGGCAGCGACGTCTGCTACGGCCCAGTCCTGTCGTTTGGCGAAGCGGCGCAACATCCGCACAACATCGCGCGCGGGACGTTCGTTGATGTCGGCGGCGTCAGCCAGCCCGCGCCGGCGCCACGCTATTCAAACGCTGCTGCGCCGCCATCGTCGCCGCCGCCGAAAACTGGCGCGCATACGGATGAAATTTTGAAGTCGATTGGGCGCGACAAAGAAGGCATTCTTCGCTTGCGGGCCACCGGCGTCGTTACGTGATCGCCGGCGGGTTGCATATGGCGGAGAGGATGGGATTCGAACCCACGATACCGTTCAACGGGTATACTCCCTTAGCAGGGGAGCGCCTTCGACCTCTCGGCCACCTCTCCGGCGCGGCGGAAAATGTCGGCATTCCGCGCATGATGCAAGGCAAAAGGCGGAAATCCGCAAAAATTGCCGCCCGGACCTAATTGCAGGTCGAGCCGCCGCCTTTCAGTTCGGCAAGCGCCCCGGCGTTGAGATCGTCGGCGGAGGCTTCCTCCTTGGCGGTTTCGGCGATGAAATCGCTATAGGTGATGCACTCGCCGGTTGCTGGTTCGATCAAGTCTTCCGCGGCGCGCTGATCTTCTGCGGCGCTTTGATCATGCATCGTCTCCGCGACCAGGTCGGCCAGCGGGTCCGCCCCTTGGGCGCCTTCCATCTCGTCGCCGGTTTCGTTGGGATTGGGGGCCATCACCAAGGGCGGCGGCGCGGCGTCAATCGACGCGGGGGTTGTCGTCTCGGCGGCGACGGGCGCTGCCTGCGCCGGAATTGTTTGCGTATCGTCATGGGGCCCCGGCGCCGGGACCTTTTGCTTGCGC
>JBGSVH010000121.1:0-11094 GCA_041753055.1 Parvularculaceae bacterium | reverse complement strand
CGCGCGGCGGCGATTGCGCTGGCGAAGGCTGGGGCGCATGTGCTGGCGCTGGCGCGCACTGTCGGCGCGCTTGAGGAACTTGACGATGAAATTGCCGGCGCCGGCGGCAAGGCCTCGCTGATCCCGGCGGACCTCACCGACTTTGACGTCATCGACCAGCTTGGGCTAACGCTGGCAAAACGGTTTCAGCAGATTGATATTTTGGTGCTGAATGCTGGCGTTCTTGGCGAGCTTGCGCCCATTCCCGACATCGCGCCGAAAGCGTGGCGGCGAACCTTTGACACTAATGTCGAGGCGAACTGGCGCCTGCTGCGCTCGCTCGACCCGCTGCTGCGCGCCAGCGGCGACGCCAGAATCATTGCGCTCACCTCGCGCATTGGCGGGGAAATCGCGCGGCCGTTCTGGGGCGCATACGCCGCCTCGAAAGCGGCGCTTGAAATGCTGGTGAAAACCTACGCCGAAGAAACGAAAAACACCGGCCTTCGCGTCGCCATCATTGATCCCGGCGCCATGCGCACGAAAATGCGGGCCGAAGCGATGCCGGGCGAAAAGCCTGAAACCCTTCCCGATCCCGCGGAAATCGCGCCGCTCATATTGCATGCGGCGTCGCCTGCGTATGACGGCATCGCCGAACGGATATGCTTTCGCCCGACCGCGCCATCGCAGCAAAGCGAGGATACCATTCAGTGATCGGTTACGATCACTGAAAACACGTATTAACGCCTGAAGCGCTGAAAACAACGCCGCCCACGATCATTCACTCGATCATTCACTCGATCATTCATTGGAAAACGGATTGTCCGGTTTGTCGAGAATGAGCCTGATCGGCACGCCCCACAAATCGAACGCTTCCCGGATGCCGTTGACGAGATAGCGGCGATAGGCGGCGGGAACATCGCTTGCGCGCGTGCATTTGGCGACAAAGGTCGGCGGCCGCGTTTTCGTCTGCGCGATATAGCGCAGCTTGATGCGCTGACCGGAGACCGCTGGCGGCGGATGGCGGTCGACCGCATCGCGCAGCCAGTTGTTGAGGTCCGGCGTTTTGACGCGGGCGTTCCAGTCGACATAGACCTTGGTGACGGCGGGCATCAATTTGTCGACGCTCTTGCCGGTCTCGGCGGAAAAGTACACGATCGGCACGCGCGGCGCTTGCGCAAGATGTCCTTCCGCCAGTTCGCGGATGGCTTTGGACGCCTCGTTCTTTTCCGCGATGAGGTCCCATTTGTTGACCGCGATCACCAGCGCGCGTCCTTCGCGCAGCACCAGATCGGCGATCTGAAGATCCTGCTTTTCGAGTGGCGATTGCGCATCAAGCAGCAGCACCACGACTTCAGCGAACTGGATCGCGCGCAGAGCGTCGGCGACCGAAAGCTTTTCAAGCTTTGACTGCACCTTTGCTTTCTTGCGCATGCCGGCAGTGTCAAAGAGCTTGATCGGCCAGTCGCGGTCCGGGCCGCGCCAGCGCCATTCAGTGGAAATTGAATCGCGCGTGATCCCCGCTTCCGGGCCGGTCAGCATCCGGTCTTCGCCGATCAGCCGGTTGACCAGCGTCGACTTGCCGGCGTTGGGGCGCCCGACAATGGCGACGCGCAGCGGCTTTAAGGGATCGTCCCAGGCTTCGTCATCGTCCACTTCAGCGCCGATGCCGTCATGCGCGGTGGAGACGACGCCTTCGAGCGCTTCTTGCAACTCGCCAAAACCGATGCCGTGCTCGGCCGACAGCGCAATCGGCTCGCCAAGCCCAAGCGACCACGCGTCGATGACGCCGCCCTCGCCGGCGGAACTCTCCGCCTTGTTGGCGACGACGATGATCGGCTTGTTGCTTTCGCGCAGCATCTGGGCGAAGCGCTGGTCGAGTGGGGTCACCCCGGCGCGCGCATCGATGACGAATACAGAGGCGACCGCGTCTTCGATCGCCTTTTGCGTCTGCTGGCGCATGCGCCCTTCGAGCGCTGCTTCTGGCGCTTCTTCAAGCCCCGGCGTGTCGATGGCGATGAAATCAAAGCCGCCGATGCGCGCGTCGCTTTCGCGCCGGTCGCGCGTGACCCCCGGCGTGTCGTCAACGATCGCGAGCCGCTTGCCGACGAGACGATTGAATATGGTCGACTTGCCGACATTCGGCCGGCCGACGATGGCAATCCTGGGCGTCGTCCGGACAGGCGGCGCACTCGCCGATTTCTCAGTCGACATTGGCGCTCCCGGACAAAGCTCTAGCGCAGCGCTAGGAGTTTGCCTTCCTGAGTCAGAATAAAGATGCGTTCTTCAGCGACGATCGGCGCAATGACCGACCCGCCGTCAATTTTCCTGGTCTCGATCACGCTGCCGTCCTTCGGCGAAACCTTGGCGATTTTTCCGTCGGTCGAAACGAGAATGAGCGCGTCGCCGACGAGAACCGGCCCCGACCAGGCGATGCGGCCCTTGCGTTTCTTGGCGTTCTCGTAACGCTTCAACTCCGTTACCCAGACGATCGCGCCGTCAGCGCGCGACAGGCAAACCAATTCCGCGTCGACCGAGACGATGAAGATATATTCGCCCGCAACCCACGGCATCTGCAAGCCTGCAATCGGTGCTTCCCAGACGCGCTGGCCGGTCCTGATGTCGATCGCAACAAGCCGTCCGGCGTGGCTCACGGCGTAAACAAGGCCGCGGTCAATGACCGGACTTCCTGCGATATCGTTAAGTGAAGAAAGCGCGGTCAGCTGGGTGTTGCGCGCCAGCGTGTCGTTCCACACTGGTTTTCCGGAACCAGCGAGAAAGGCGACGACCTCGCCCGATGAGAACGGCATGACCACAAGATCGCCGGCGGCGGCGGGGCTCGCCGCTGACAGGATGCGCGCAGTCTCTTCAAACGACTGATAGCTCCACTGCTTTTCGCCGGTGGCCTGATCAATCGCAAACGCTTCATTGGTGTTGCTGACAAAATAAACGGCGCCGCGATAGGCGGTCGGCGGCGTTCTGACCGGCGCTTCGGTCTCAAACCGCCACAGCTCTTCTCCGGTCGCCGCGTCCAGCCCCGCGGCAAAGCCAAACCCGGAGGTGACAAAGACCTTGCCGTCTTCGTAAGCGACGCCGCCGCCAAATCCGACTTGCGCCGCCTTGGTGCGCGATAGCATGTCGCGAACGCGAAATTTCTCCTTGATTTTCGGCGCCAGCGGCGTTTCCCATTTGACCTTGCCGGTGGTGACATCAATCGCCACGACTGTCGCGCGGGCGTCAATGACGTAGAGCACACCATCGGCGACAATCGGCGGCGACGTCAGCCGCGCACGCCGCGACGAGGCTTTTCCGACATTGGCTTTCCACTCTGTTTCAAGCGTGGCGGCCGCGCTGAGATGATGGAGTGTGTGATCGGCTTCGCCGCCGGGCGTCGGCCACGAGGCGTTGACATAAGAAGGCGGCAATTCAACATCGGTCCCGGCAAAACGCGGGTCCGCCTCGACCCGCTCGTCAACAGAGAGGATCGAGATCCGGTCTTCCTCCTTGGGCGACGTGTCGTCTTTTTTCTTGTCTTTGCCGCCGCCGCCAAAAAGGCCCGTCACCGCGCCAACCGGACCCGATGAACAGGCCGGCAGGGCGAGCGCCGCGATCGCCAACAGGAAAAGCGCCAAATGATTGTGGCCGCCAGATCGCTTCAACATATGCTTACTCATTCCCTTCAGGAGCGGCTAGCTCTTCGGCGACGGGGGCTTCAACTGCAGGATCGTCAACAACAGCGTCGGGCGCCGGCGCTTCATCGCCTGTGACGATTGACGATAAGTCGCTTCCGGCCTGTTCGAGTGTATCGAAATAGCGGTCGACGTCGGATTTGGTCGACGTTTCAATTTCCGGAAAAACGACGCCCGCCTTGCCAGCCCCGGCAAGCGCGGCGAATTCCGCGCCGCGCAGGCGCACGGGTTCAGGCGCATCCGGCGAAGATGCGGCCTTGCGGAACATTTCTTCCGCACTCTGATAATCGCCCGCGTGCAGCGCAGCAAGTGCAATCACTTCACGCGCGTAAAATCCGATCTCGGTCTTGTCGGTTTCCAGCGGGCCTGCGTCCTTGAGGACCGCATCGCGTCCCTCGGCGAGCGACAGATACGCCGCGCGCAGCCGCGCCATGTCCTTCAGCCGCTTCGACCCGCCGCCCGAGCCATAGACTTCGCGATAAAGTGCGAGCGCTTTTTCGTTGTCGCCTTTGGACGCCGATGCCCCCGCCAGACGAAGTTTCGCCAGCGCCCCATAACCGCTGCCCTTGCCCGCAAGCGCCTCAAGCGCCGCGACGCTCTGGTCCGCGTCCGAGATTTTCAGCGCCTCGTCATAGGCGACAGACGCCTTGGCCGCTGCCGACGCCTGCTGTCTGCTCCAAACCTGCCAGCCGCCGACGCCGACGACGACGATCAGCGCCGCGCCAATAATGGCGGGGAGATTTTTGCGGATGCTCTCGGCGGTGGTGTCCTCGGCAAGCGCCTGATCGACCTCGCGCAGAATTGTTTCGTCGTTGGTCACGCCTCGCCCTTCAAATCATAGCGCCAGAATCCCCGACTGGCCGGAGTTGACTGGCCGGAGACAAAGGCGGTTTTGCGGCCCCATGTTACGGCCGTGGCGGGTTCTACCGGCGTTTAGGGAGGGGCGCAACGACAGGCGGAAAGTCTTAAGCGCTTGTCTTGGTGGGCCGCGGCGGCGTCTCAAGGCGATAGACTTGGGCCGCTTCCGGAAAGGAGCGACGGCGGACTTCGCCGGCGTATTGGCTGACCGCGTCGTTGATCGCCGATTTAAGCCCCGCATAGCGCTTGACGAATTTCGGCGTCCAGTCGAACAGGCCGAGCATATCCTGGGTGACCAGAATCTGGCCGTCGCAGGCGACCGAAGCGCCAATACCGATGGTCGGTGTCTTGATCCGGTCGGTGATTTCGCGCGCCAGATCCTCCGCAACGCCCTCGACGACGATGGCGAATGCCCCAGCTTGCGCCGTTGCTTCCGCCTCGGCGAGGATTTCCGCCCGCTCCGAGGTCGTGCGCCCGCGCGCCTTGAAGGCGCCATAGACGTTGATCGCCTGCGGCCGGAGGCCGACATGACCCATCACCGGCACGCCGCGCTCGACCAGAAACCGAATCGCATCGGCGGCATAGCGGCCGCTTTCGAGTTTGACCGCCTGCGCGCCCGTCTCTTTCAGCAGGCGCGTCGCATTCTCGAACGCCTGTTCCGCCGACGCCTCGTAACTGCCGAAGGGCATATCGACGACGACCAGCGCATTTTCCGACCCGCGCATGACGGCGCGGCCGTGCATAATCATCATTTCCATGGTGACGCCAACCGTCGACGGCAGGCCATGCACAACCATGCCGACGCTGTCGCCAACAAGCAGAACATCGCAGTGCGCGTCGAGGATCGCCGCCATCGGCGCATCATAGGCCGTCAGGCAGACAATCGGCTCGCCGCCTTTGCGTGCAGCGATATCGGCGGTGTTGATGCGCTTTTTTGGCGTTTGTGACGACATTGATCCATCCTCGCGGCTGGCGCGTAATATAGAGACTGCGCCGCGCCGCACAATCAAAAGCCGCCGGGTCTGGCCAGAACGGGAGTTCCTATGCGAATTGTGATCGCCATTGTCGGCTTCGCTCTGCTCGCCGGCTGCGCCTCCCCGCCCGTGAACCGCAGCGACGACACGCCTTTGACCGTCGTCCCGTCGGTCGATCCCGAGCGCTATCTCGGCCGCTGGTACGAAATCGCCCGCCTTGAAAACAGTTTCGAGAAGAACTGCGAGGGCGTCACCGCAGATTATTCCCGCCGCGATGACGGCCTTATCAAGGTCGTCAACACCTGCCGGAGAGGGGCGCCCGACGGCAAATCGAAAGCGGCGAATGGCAAAGCGAAAATTGTCGACACCGCGACCAACGCCAAGCTGAAAGTCAGTTTCTTTGGTCCGTTCTGGGGCGACTACTGGATCATCGATCTTGCCGATGATTACTCGCGCTCAATCGTCGGCGAACCTTCGGGCCGGTATTTGTGGATCCTGTCGCGGGCGCCGACGATCACGGACGCTTCGCGCGCCGAGGCGATCTCAAAATTGCAGGCGATGGGATACAACACGTCTGCGCTCTACTTCACGCAGCAACCGCCCGTCCCCGATACGCCGCCTGCTGAATAATCACGCGCGAAGCGTCACGCCTGCAATATAGGGGTGGAGGACAAAGAAGATCGCCGCCCACACCGCCGCGCCGACTGCAACGGCGATTGCATCGTTTGTAACCGGTCCCGCCGCCTGCGTCGGTTCGCCGCGTTTCTTGACGAGGATGCGGTCGAGAATGGCAAAAGCGAGGAACGATCCGAATAGGATCACCGAGCGCACATCGCCATTGACCAGAAGATGCGCGAATGCCCAGATCTTCACCCCGGCGAGCATCGGATGCTTGGCGGCGGCGGCGATCCTGCCTTTCGGCAGATAGGCGGCGGCAAGCAGCACCAGCGCAATCAGCATCAGCAGGTAGGTGACGTGCCGCATCCAGTCGGGGGCAGTGTAAAGAACAGTTGCGTCGGCGCTGCGCCAGCCGACAATGATCAGCGCAAAGCCCGCAAGCGCCGCCAGCGAATAGAGGCCCTTGTAGGGCCCGGCGCCGAGTTTCGCGATCATACCGTCGCGTCCCTTGCGCGCAAGCGCCGTCCAAAGATGCGTTCCAAAAAATAGCGCTATCCCAAGAATGAAGATCGTCATTTGCCTGCTCCGGTTGCCGAATTTCTAGTGACCGTCAAACGCAACCAGCGACACAACATTCTTGCCCATGGCGCGAAGCCTTGCCGCGCCGCCAAGGTCAGGGAGATCAATAACAAACGAACACAAGACAACAACGCCGCCGGCGCGCTCCAGCAATTTGATCGCCGCCGTCGCGGTGCCGCCGGTCGCAATCAGATCGTCGACCAGCAGGACGCGTTCGCCGTTTGAGATTGCATCGATATGCATTTCGACTTCATCGACGCCGTATTCGAGCGCGTAGGGCTCGCCAATCGTCTTGAAGGGAAGCTTGCCCTTTTTGCGGATCGGCACGAAACCGACCGACAATTGATGCGCAATCGCCCCGCCGAGGATGAACCCGCGCGCCTCGATGCCCGCGACCTTGTCGATCTTGGCGCCGGCGAGCGGCTGGACCAGCTCGTCAATGGCGCGGCGAAATCCGCGCGCATCGGCAAGCAGGGTTGTCACATCGCGAAACATGATCCCCGGTTTTGGATAATCGGGGATGGTTCGAATGACAGATTTCAAGTCCATTTTCGCAAGTCCCAGACCGCCATTCAGGACCATGGCGGAATCGCCACCGACGGGCAAGCGGGCAACGCTGCGAGCCTGACTTCCGCAGATTCGGCGTCTCATTCAGGTCAGCCTCAAAGGCAGCAGAAGGATAAACCGCTCTCCCCTTGCCTCAAGGCGGGTGTCGATTTACCAGCGCCCATGTCGCAAGATTACGGGAGCTGTTGGTGAAGAAGGCCCTGATCATCGCAGTCGCTGCGCTCGCGCTGGCGTCCTGCGGAAAGAAGGACGAACAGAAATCGGCGGATCATGCCGCCAGCTCCAAGACCCAGTCAAATGCTCCAGCCATTGGCGATTTTGGCGTAGACCTGAGCGCGATCGACGGCGCCGTTCGGCCCGGCGACGATTTTTATGCTTACGTCAACGGCGCATGGCTGAAGACCTTTAAGATCCCCGATGACTATTCAAGCTACGGCTCATTCACGGTTCTGGCCGAGCGCTCCGAAACGCGGTTGAAATCGATCATCGATGATCTGGCAGCGGGCCGCGCCGCCGAGGGATCAATCGAACAGAAGGTGCGCGACTTCTATGCAAGCTATGTCGACACCGATGCAATCAAAGCCAACGGACTTGCGCCGCTGACGAAAGACTTCGCGGCGATTGATGCGCTGGCGAACGGCAATGACGCTGCAATATTGTTTTTCGATCCGTCCTTGCGCGCCACAACGCCGATTGGCGCCTTTATCGGCGTCGACGCCAAAAACCCGGACCAATACGCTGTCTATGTGACGCAATCAGGTCTCGGCCTGCCGAACCGCGATTATTATCTCGACGACCGTTTCGCCGACAAACAGGTGAAATACCGCGCCTTTATCGCCGCGCTGATGACAATTGCCGGCGCGCCGGACGCAAAGGCGGCGGCGGACCGCATCTATGCGCTGGAGCGTTCCATCGCCGAGGTTCACTGGGATCCCGCAAAGCGCCGCAACCGCGACCTTACCTACAATCTGAAATCGGTCGATCAGCTGCAGGCCTTTGCGCCCGATGCGCCCTGGCGCGCGATGCTCGACAAGGCCGGCCTTGCAAGTGTTGAGACCGTCATCCTGCGCGAAGACGACGCCGTCGCGAAGATCGCCGCGCTTGTCGCTGCAACGCCCGTCGAGACGCTGAAGGAGTATCTCAGGTTCCAGCTCATCAGCGCCAATGCAGATGTCCTTCCCGAGGCGATTGACGCGGCGAATTTTGCGTTTTTTGGAACCGAGCTGCGCGGCGTCGCGAAACAAAAAGACCGCTGGAAGCGCGGCGCGGCGGCGATCGATGGCGCTCTTGGCGAAGCCGTCGGCGAGATCTACGCAGGAAAATACTTTCCGGCGTCCTCAAAAACGGAAATGGCCGCGATTGTCGGCAATTTGCGCGCCGCGCTCAGCCAACGGCTGGGAACGCTGGCATGGATGAGCGACGAGACAAGAGCCAAAGCCAAAGAAAAGCTCTCAAAGTTTACGGCGAAAATCGGCTATCCTGACAAATGGCGCGACTACAGCGCGCTCACCGTCGTTGCGGGCGATGCTTATGGCAATGCCAGCCGCGCGCAAAAGTTCGAATGGGACCGCGAGGCCGCCCGCCTTGGCGGGCCTGTCGATCGCAGCGAATGGGGCATGACGCCGCAAACCGTCAACGCCTATTACAATCCGACATTGAACGAGATTGTTTTTCCGGCAGCGATCCTTGAGCCGCCGTTCTTCGATCCGAACGCCGATGACGCGGTCAATTACGGCGCAATCGGCGCCGTCATCGGCCACGAAATCGGGCATGGGTTTGACGATCAGGGACGCAAGTCCGATGGCGACGGGGTCTTGCGCGACTGGTGGGCAAGCGAAGACGCCGACCGCTTTGAAAAACTCGCGGACCGGCTCGGCGCCCAATATGCGACCTACGAACCGATCGAGGGATTTCCCGTCAATCCCGGCCTCACCATGGGCGAGAATATCGGCGATCTCGGCGGTCTCGCCATGGCCTACGAAGCCTACAAGCTGTCGCTCAAAGGAGCAGCAGCGCCGGTGATCGGCGGCCTGACCGGCGATCAGCGGTTCTTTCTCGCCTGGGCGCAAATCTGGAAACGGCAGGTCCGCGACGAACAGTTGAAAAACCAGATCGCCAACGACCGTCACGCCCCGGCGCAGTTTCGCGTCAATGGCGTCGTCAGGAACATGGACGCCTGGTATGACGCCTTCGGCGTGACGCCGGGTGACGCGCTGTGGCTGGCGCCCGAAGATCGCGTTCAGATCTGGTGAAATGGTTGCGGCGGAGCCGGCATTGCCGCCTTGAAACCCGTCCGACCGCTGATTTTCAGCCACACCAGCGGCAAGTTTACGCGGCTTTAACCGCGATATCATTGACTCCATTCCGGAACGGACCTATCTCCCGCCCCGATTTGCCGCAGCATCGCGCGCGCAGCCTGACGCCGAAGCGTCATAAGGCTTAAGACGACGCCGCCCACCTTCGCCGCGACAAAAACCATACGGCGCATCGCGTATCTTCTCAGCGGAAGGGCGGCGCGTTTAACCCGACCCCGCTGACTGTTCCCCGGCCCTCGCCTCCCGCAGGGAGAAGCGCCCGGGATCAACGAAAGAGACTTATGAAGTTCGAAGACCTCGGCCTTGAGCCGAATATACTCAAAGCTGTGATCGAAGCCGGCTACGAGGCGCCAACCCCGATCCAGATCGCCGCCATCCCCGAAGCGCTGAAAGGCCGCGATGTTCTCGGCATCGCCCAGACGGGAACCGGCAAGACCGCCGCCTTCGTGCTGCCGATGATCCAGCGCCTCGCTAAAGGGCGGGCGCGCGCCAGAATGCCGAGAACGCTGGTTCTCTGCCCGACCCGGGAACTTGCCGCGCAAGTCTCGGAGAATTTCGAGAAATACGGAAAATACCACAAGCTATCGATGGCGCTGCTGATCGGTGGCGTCTCGTTTGGCGATCAGGACGCCAAGCTGACGCGCGGCGTCGACGTGCTGATCGCAACACCGGGCCGCATGCTCGATCATTTCGAGCGCGGCCGCCTGTTGCTGACCGGCATTGAAGTCATGGTTGTCGACGAAGCCGACCGCATGCTCGACATGGGCTTCATCCCCGACATCGAGCGCATTTTCAAACTGACGCCGATGACGCGCCAGACCCTGTTTTTCTCGGCGACGATGCCGCCGGAGATCAAGCGGATCACCGATACGTTCCTGCACGATCCCGCCTTTATCCAGTCGTCGCGCCCTGCAACGGCGGCGGTCACCATCACCCAAAGGGTCGTGCGCCTTCCCTCCGGCGACGACGAATTGAAGCGCATGACCTTGCGCCATCTGCTCGACGGCGAAGACGTCAGGAACGGCATCATCTTCTGCAACCGCAAGACCACGGTCGATGTCGTCGCCAAATCGCTGCAGAAACACGGTTACAACGCAAGGCCAATCCATGGCGACCTGCCGCAATCCTTCCGCACCGAGACGATCGAGAAATTCCGCTCCGGCGAAGTGAAATTCATTGTCGCCTCCGACGTCGCCGCCAGAGGACTCGACATCCCTGACGTCAGCCACGTCTTCAATTATGACGCGCCGTTCCACTCCGACGATTATGTCCACCGGATCGGCCGCACCGGGCGCGCCGGCAAGGAGGGAACCGCCTATATGCTGCTCGCGCCGGCGGACGCGAAAAATTATCGCGGCATTCTCGATTCGATCAGGGTCGAGGCGATCGAAGACCTCGATCTCGGCGACTTTTTTGACAAGGCTGGCGAAACGCTGAAAGCGCGCGGCGAACGGCGTCCGCGGCCAGACCGCAGCCGCGACCGCGCGAAAAGCGGCGAGCGACGCCCGCGCGGGCGAT
>JBGSVH010000120.1:0-1542 GCA_041753055.1 Parvularculaceae bacterium | reverse complement strand
CGAGGCGGCGACAGCCGCCCCCGCAGCGCCCGCGCCGCCAATCGCCGCCAGCCGCCAGTGATCGGCGCTTTTGAGTCTCGCCAGGGTCGCCCTCGCGAAATCATCCGCCTTCAGACGATTGACCAGCGCGGCAAAATCCCTTGCGAGCATCGATTCGATATTCATGACATTAACTCTTCTCAATGGCCGCAAGCGGTGCGGCGGTTTCAGACCCGGTTTCCATTTCCCCGGTTTCCAATTCCAATGTTGCGCGCAGTTTTTCCCGGGCGCGCGCGACATAGGTTTTGACCGTGCCAAGCGGCGCGCTCATCGCATTGGCGGCTTCCGCATGGGAAAATCCCGCCGCGTCGCAGAGAAGCACCGCGGCGCGCTCTTCGCCCGAAAGGCGCGCCAGGGCGTTTTGCAGATCGAGCGAAAACTCGGTCGGTTCGGCGATGGCGCCAGTTTCGCCCGCGGCGGCGGCATGGTTGTTTTTCACCGCCGCCTTGCGCCGGGCCTGCGCCGCCTCGCGCATCGCGATTGAAAACAGCCAGCTTCGAAACGATGCGCCGCCGCGAAATCCGTCAAGCCCGCGATAGGCCTTGATCAGCGATTCCTGCGCGAGATCGTCCGCCTCCGCCGCGTCGCCGGTCATGCGGATCAGGAAGGCGCGCAGCGGCGCCTGATGGCGTTTGACCAGCGTCTCGAAGGCGGCGCTGCCGCGCGCCGCCTTAGCCAGTGTGACCAGATCGATATCGCCGAGCTCCATCGGGAGCCTCAATGTGGTTGATCCGTTTCTAGACCACCGGCTCGCGCGGGGCAAAGAAGTGAAAGGCGATATAGGCAAGGCCGATAAAGCCGGGGAACGAGGCGACGCCGAGTAGCGGCCCGATCGCTTCTTGCTCGTCGATCGAATAGCCGAGCGCAATGAAGCCCGCCGCCGTCGCGATCAGAACGATCCCCTTGCGAAGATCGGCATTGATCCCGACCTTGTCGCGGATGATTGCCTCGACCAGCGCGGCGTCGACCGTGCCGGTCTTTTCAATCGCGACTTTGATGGCGTCATAGACGATTCGCCGTTTGCGGTAACTGAAGAAGAACGCGGCGACCATGATAATGGCGAGCGCCGAAAATACGAAAAGCGGAACAAGAACGTCTTCCATGGCTGTTTTTCCTTTTTTTTGGGGCGCGGGAGGGGGTCGCCCTTTCGCGCTTTGTCATCCCTTAGATGCAGCGAGGGGGCGATTTGGATGTTCGCGCGGGAATTTGTCGATAAACGGACGGAATGGCGCGGCGGGGCGAGGGCGCGCCCGCGCTTCAGCCTAGACCTTCGGGCGATAAATCTGGATCGCCCGAAGGTCCAGTCTTTGGTTGGTCGCGTCGGATTTGCGAAAAACCGGTGATTCCACTTTTTCGCCCGACGCTCTAACTGTGGGCTTTCAACAGGTTGTCCATTCGGGCCTGACCGAGGAGACTGGAGTTACCAGACTTCAGCGATCCTTGGAGGCAAGCCCGAATGAACATTCACAAGAATGCCCGTTTAACGCCGATTGGTCGAGAGCG
>JBGSVH010000119.1:0-7677 GCA_041753055.1 Parvularculaceae bacterium | reverse complement strand
TGCGGCGGTGGCGATCGTCACCGCGCGCGGCGGCATGACCAGCCATGCGGCGGTTGTCGCGCGCGGCATGGGCCGGCCTTGCGTCTGCGGCGCAGGCGATCTCCGGATCGATCAGAAAACGCAGTCGTTCAAAGTCGCCGGGCGTATCGTCAACAAGGGCGATCTCATCACCGTCGACGGCGCCGCCGGCAAGGTCTTCGCCGGCAAGGTTGCGACGATCGAGCCGGAACTCTCCGGCGATTTCGCCACCCTGATGGGCTGGGCCGACAAGGCGCGGCGGATGAAAGTGCGCGCCAACGCCGAAACGCCGCACGATGCTGCGGTGGCGCGCAATTTCGGCGCGGAAGGTATCGGCCTTTGCCGCACCGAACACATGTTCTTCGACGCCGACCGCATCATCGCCGTTCGCGAAATGATCCTTGCCGAAGACAAGAAGGGCAGGGAAGCCGCGCTCGCCAAGCTGTTGCCGATGCAGCGCTCGGACTTTGAAGAAATCTTCCGCGTGATGAAGGGTCTGCCCGTCACCATTCGCCTTCTCGATCCGCCGCTGCACGAATTCCTGCCGCATTCCGACGACGAGATCGAGGAAGTCGCCAGGGCGTCCGGCATGGATGCGGCGAAGCTGAAAGAGCGCGCCCACAAGCTGCACGAGTTCAACCCGATGCTCGGCCATCGCGGCTGCCGTCTCGGGGTTTCCTATCCGGAGATCTACGAGATGCAGTCGCGCGCCATCATCGAGGCGGCGATCAATGTCGGCGCCGAGACTGGCGATCATGTCGAGCCGGAAATCATGGTGCCGCTGGTCGCCGACGTGAAGGAACTGGCGATGATGAAGGCCCGCATCGACGCGGTCGCCGCCGCTGTCCTCGCCGAACGGAAAACGACGCTCACTTATCTCGTCGGCACGATGATCGAACTGCCGCGCGCGGCGCTGACGGCTGACGCGATCGCCGAATATGCGGAGTTCTTCTCCTTCGGCACCAACGACCTTACGCAAACGACGTTCGGACTGTCGCGTGACGATTCCGCCTCCTTCCTGCCGGACTATCTGCGCGCCGGGATCTTCGAGAAGGATCCCTTTGTGACGCTCGACCAGGCGGGCGTCGGGGCGCTGGTTCAAATTGCTGCAGAAAAGGGGCGCGCCGCGCGTCCCAAATTGAAACTCGGGGTCTGCGGCGAGCATGGCGGCGATCCGGCCTCGATCGAATTTGTCGACAAGGTCGGTCTCGATTATGTGAGCTGTTCGCCCTACCGGACCCCGATCGCGCGCCTCGCGGCGGCCCAGGCTTCTCTTGCTGCAACGCAAAAGAAATCCAGCCTTCACTGAGCGAAATCAACGCCCCTGATGGTTGAAAAATTCTTGATTGGAGCGAATTTGTACAGAGAATCAATTGGTTAATACTCCCTTAAAAGTTGTGAAGGAAGCCTTAAGGAGACCATTTTTAATTTGCGCAGCTGCGTCCTTGGCGCCATATTAGACGGGTAAGGCGCGCCGCGGGGCGCGTCTTTTGCTTCCTCAGGGAAGCGCCTTGGGATTTGTCCGTCGCTGTAAGCGTCGGTTACGAGAGCGTGGAGAAGAGAGCCCTGATCTGACGGGCGGCCTAACCGGGCCGGCAACAGGAAAAGGGTGGTAATTTCAACGGGCCTGCTGTGGCGACGAAAGTCGCGAGGGCAGGCGTAACGATGGCGGTCAGGCCTTTTATGGGTCACGAACGGCACTTCATACCGGATAGCTTCTGGACGGTTCGCAGCCTCCTCGCCGCGGCTGGCGTGGCGATCTGCATCATGATGACGGCGATGAGCGCGACGGCATCGGTCAAGCGCTCGCAGGTTCTGCGCGCCGAAGCCCATGATGTCGCCGACGAAGCCCAGCTTGTCACCGACTTCGCCAGCTATCTCGCCGATGAGACCGCGGCGGTGCGCGAGACGATGACGGCGCCGCGGCTGAAGCCGGCGCTGACCCCGGCCGAGCTGATCGCCAAAGGCTCGCCGATCACCGATCTCGTCGACTTCGATTTTTCCAATATTGAAATCGCCAAGCTCGACGGCGAAGAGCGTACGTGCCTGGCGCAGGCGATCTATTACGAAGCCCGCAGCGAAAGCCGCGTCGGCCGCCTTGCCGTCGCCGATGTCATTCTCAATCGCGTCGCCAGCCCGGTTTACCCGGACACGATCTGCGAAGTTGTCTATCAGGGCTCCGAGCGCAAGACCGGTTGCCAGTTCTCGTTCACCTGCGACGGGTCGATGAAGGCGCGACTGAACGAGCGCCAGTGGCGCGATGCGGAAATGCTGTCGGGTGCTGTTCTCGCCGGCATCAGAAGGCCGGTCAGCCGTTTCGCCACGCATTATCACGCCGACTATGTGTCGCCGCCCTGGGCCGACACCTTGACGCCGACGGCGGTGATTGGAACGCACAAATTCTACCGTTTCCCGAGCCGCACCATAGTCGCGGCGGCGCCTGCGGCGATGTAAAGCGGGCGCGTTGCCGCCGCGATTTTCTTCCTTCTGTATTGCTGACCTTGTGCAACGCTGCGCCGGATCCTCATGCATTTGTACGGACAAGGCGGAATGTTTCCGGGCGCCGCCTCTTGAACATTCCTCATTCCATGCGGGGTGTGGCGGATTTGTACGGACAAGCCGGCGGTTTTGACTATGCGCGAAAGAAGCCTGCCGCCGGCATTCGGTTGGTGTGCTCGTCATCGGCGTCTCCTTTCGTTTCCTTTCGTTCTCCGGTCAGTCGCGGCATCGGCGCGGATGATCAAAGAACGAGGCTGCATCCTTCACGCGGACTCGCAGTATAAGGCCTGACGGAGGGTGTGGGATAAGGTGGGGGATAAGTCGCGCCGCCTTGGCGATCTCATTGATTACGCGGCCGAAATTTTTCGCGCCTGGCGCGAAACTCTGGCGCCGCCTCGCGCTTTCGTAATTACGACGTGAGAAAATCCCAACATCGCCGCGCAACCGCTGGCAGGCGTTCCGTAGACGGACGAACAACGTCCTCGAGAATCGGGCGGCTGGCCGGAGCCCGTCCAGCCGCTGGCGGCGAAACCCGTCACGGGCCGGCAGGTGATCCCGAACGCCCCCCATGGTTGCATTCCGCGCTGCCATCGCCATAGTCCGAGCCTTTCCCGGGGAATGGCGCGAGGGGCGACGGCTGCATGGATTTACCCTTTGACCCGTCGGCGATCGGCCCGCGCGGCCAGAGCGCCATCGGCCTAGTCGCCTTCACCGCGATCGCCTGGCTGTTTTCGTCGAACAAGCGGCGGTTTCCGTTTGTCGCAGCGATCTGGACAGTGGCCGCCCAGATCGGCATTGCGCTTTTGATGCTCAGATGGGAACCGGCGGCGAGGGCGCTCGGCTCCCTGAAGATCGTCGTTGAAGCCTTGCAGACGGCGACGCGCGCCGGCACGTCGTTTGTGTTCGGTTTTCTGGGCGGCGCCGACGCGCCATTTGAGATCACCAATAATGGCGCCATGTTCAGCTTCGCGTTTCAGGCGTTGCCGCTGATGATCTTCTTTTCCGGCCTGTCGGCGCTTCTGTGGCACTGGGGCGTTCTCAGGCTCATCGTCCGCGCATTCGCGTTCCTGCTCGAACGCGGCTTTCGCGTCGGCGGCGCGGTCGCCCTGTCGTCGGCGGCCAATACTTTTCTCGGCATGACCGAAGCGCCTTTGCTGATCCGCGCCTTTTTGTCGAAAGTGACGAGGTCGGAATTGTTCGTGATCATCACGGTTGGATTTGCGACCGTCGCCGGCACGGTTATGGCGGTTTACGCCACCATCCTGAAAGAGGTCGATCCCTCGATCCTTGGCCATATCATCGTCGCGTCGATCATCTCGGTGCCCGCCGCGATCTTGATGGCGCAAGTGATGATGCCTGAAGAAAAGGGCGTGACGCCGACCCCTGCGAGCGCTGCCGATGATTTCAAATATGCAAGCTCGATGGACGCTTATATGCGCGGCGTCAGTGACGGCCTGGCGCTCTATCTCAACGTCATCGCCTCGCTGATCGCGTTCACGGCCTTCGCCGCGCTGGTCAATATCATGCTGTCGGCGGCTCCCGACGTGATGGGGGCGCCGTTGACCTTGGAGCGGTTTTTCGGATGGATCTTTGCGCCGTTCATGTGGCTTGCCGGGGTGCCATGGTCGGAAGCCTTTCGCGCCGGATCGCTGATGGGAATTAAAACGGCGGTTAATGAACTGGTCGCCTATGTCGAACTGGCGAAAGCGGGGCCGGGTGCGTTCAGCGAACGAACGCTCCTCATCATCGTCTATTCGCTGTGCGGGTTCACGAATTTTTCCGGCCTCGGCATAATCATCGGCGGGCTGACGGCGCTCGCGCCCGACCGGCGCCAGGACGTCATTGAACTGGCGCCGCGCGCGCTCATCTCCGGAACGCTCGCGACCTTGATGACCGGCGCCGTGATTGGTTTGATCTGGGTTGGATAATGTCGAGAAGCTGGAAAAAAGGCGGGTGTCATTGCGGCGCCGTCGCGTGGGAGGCGGAGACCAACGACGCCATTGTCGCTGACGCCTGTAATTGTTCGATCTGCGCGATGACTGGTTTCGTTCACATCATTGTGCCGGCGTCGCGCTTCCGGCTTCTGCAAGGCGAGGACGCGCTCACCGCCTATACATTCAACACCGGTGTCGCCCGGCATCTCTTCTGCAAACATTGCGGCATCAGGTCATTCTATGTGCCGCGTTCTAATCCGGACGGTTTTTCGCTTAACCTCAATTGCATGGACAAGGCGCAGTTCAAATCGGTCGAGATCCGCGACTTCGACGGACAGAACTGGGAAAAGAACGCGGCAAGCCTCGCGCAGCTGTCGAAGGACTGACAGCATGGGCCGAAGTCAGGTCCTATTCGTAGGATACCCGGCCTTTAGGGAACCGCTCTCAAGCCATGAGAGGAGATCCGGCGCGTATCGCTCTTTGGTTTTTTCCTCGTACATTCGAAGGTTAGCGTCCGATAGAATTCCCCGCCACTGCTCATTGCACCCTCTATTGAAGAACTGGCTGTTCTTGATCCAAAGCCCCTGATCTGCGTCAGGCGCCGTCATGTCGGCGTTCGACTTCATGTCGTCAAACGTCGCGGCCTTGACTATCGCGGGCCACTTATCTTCCGTCACTTCGATATTCAGCTCGCGGGCGAGGCGTCGCATCTGCGCTTCGAGATCGGATTTCAGATCGGCATAATGCAGGAAGTGAAAATTCGGCAGATGCCGGAATTCCCAGAAAGTCTGCGCATGCCTGAAATGCGACCAGAAGGGCATGCCGTCCTGCTCCCAGTCGAATGCGGCCTCAGTCATCCAGATCTTGAACCGCTCGTTGATGTCGTCAGGCAGCGGTGGTGGCGGAGTAAACTCTTCGCCAATGTTATTGAACTGCTCTGCGAAGACGTTCATGTCCATATTGTTGAAGTGATTGATCGTCGAGATGAACACGTCCCGGGGCTCGCGGCCGCAGAAAACGTAGGATACATTCTCATAATACGGCAGGCCGTCAAACGGCGTGTGCGTCTTAATGAATCGCCGATAGGGCTGCGCGTCAAAATCCGAGATTACTTCGTCGATCGCATTGGTGCGCATATCGAGCCACCGCGACAGCACGCCGAGGGGCGCCGGAAGTTTCGGATCTTGATGGATGAGCAAGGCGCAGATCATCTGTGTCCAGGTGGTGCCCGCCTTGTATGAGGTGCAGACAATGATGTCACTGTCTCGCGGCTCATAATGCGACCAGCGGCTCGAATCGAAGATGAAGTTCTTGTAGATGTGCTTGATTGTCGGTCTTAAACTCATTCGCCCCTCCCGAAGTCCGGTGGGTCACAATCGCCCCATTTGTTCGGATTGGGAATAGCCGTTGGCGGTCAAACGAGACCCAGCATCGGCGCCCATTTGCAGCGGCAAAACAATATCGGCCGAAAGTTATGGAAGGATCATGATCGAGGGCTTCAGGGATCTGCTCGCCGATATCCGCGCTTGTCGTTATTGTGTCGACACGCCGCGCGGCGCCGCCCTTGCGCACGAGCCGCGCCCGGTCCTTCAAGGCTCGCCGTCAGCCCGGCTTGCAATCTTCAGTCAGGCGCCGGGGATGCGCGTCCATGAAAGCGGGCGCCCCTTTACCGATGCCTCTGGCGAGCGCTTGCGCGACTGGCTGGGGATCGGCGAGGAAATTTTCTACGATGCGTCAAAAGTTGCGATCGTTCCGATGGGGTTCTGCTTTCCGGGTTATGACGCCAAGGGCGGCGACAAGCCGCCGCGCGCCGAATGCGCGCCGCTGTGGCGCCGCCGCGTTCTCGCCGGATTGCCCAACATCAGGACAGCGGTCCTTGTCGGCGCCTATGCGCAGCGCTGGCATCTTGGAACGAAATCGGCGCCGTTAACCGCGACGGTGACGCGCTGGCGCGACTTTGCGCCCGGCTATTTCCCGACGCCGCACCCGTCCTGGCGCAATAATGGCTGGCTGCGGAAGCATCCATGGTTTGAAACCGAGCTCTTGCCTGCCTTGCGCCGGGAAGTCGCCGCCGCGCTTGATTGACCGTCGCGGTTAACGGCGCCGTATTCGCATGCGCTTGACGCTCGTCTTGAACGAAGCGGCGACACTGCGCATAGAAGCGGGGACGCCCCTACGCATCCGGACACAAACTGGGACTGATCGATGAGCGCGCTGCAAATTCCTGACAGACTGCCGAATGGCGCCGTTATCGCCATGCTTGCGGTGATGACGGCGGTCGCCGCCGTGCTGCGTCTGTACGATCTCAACAGCGAGCTTTGGTACGACGAAATAAAGACCGTACTCGAATCGGTGCGGCCGCCCTTGTCGGTGACGTTGACAGATTTTCCCAGCAACAATGACCATCCGTTCTTTTCGCTGCTGTCGCACCTGTCGGTCACGGTGTTCGGCGAACAGCCGTGGACGGTGCGGCTGCCGTCGGCGCTGTTCGCCATTGCAACCGTGCCGATGCTCTATCTTTTCGGCAAGGACGCCGTTGGCCGGGTCGAGGCGTTGCTCGCGGCGGCGCTGCTGACGGTTTCCTATCATCACATCTGGTTCGCCCAGAGCGCGCGCGGCTACACCATGCTGCTGTTTTTTACCTTGCTGACCAGCTGGCTCTTACTGAAGGCGATCAGGTCGCCCGACCGCAAGACCTATGCGTGGTACGCGGTTGCGGCGGCGCTTGGCTGCTACACGCATCTGACCATGGTCTATGTCGTCGCCAGTCACGCGCTGATCGTCGGCGTCCGGCTCCTCGCGGGGATGAAAGGAAAATTCGAATTGCGGCCATTCCTGACGCCGATGTTCGGGTTTTCGCTGTTCGCGGTGCTGACGCTTGCGCTTTACCTGCCGCTTTTTACCGGCGTTGAAGCTTACTTCGCGGAAAAACAGGGCAGCACCGCGACCAAGGTGGCAACCACCGGCTGGGCTGTGCTGGCGGCGCTGAACGGCATCAGCGAGGGCTTTGGCGGCGTCACTGGCGTCGTGCTGGCGCTGGCGCTGCTTGCGATTGGCGGGCTCAGCTATTTGCGGCGGTCGCCGACTTTGCTTGCGTTTTACATACTGCCGGCGCCGATCGTCGTTCTCTCCGCAGTGCTGCTGCAGCATCCGGTCCGGCCGCGGTTCTTTTTTGTGCTGGCGGGATTTGTCCTGCTGGTGCTCGTTCGCGGCGCGCTCGTCGCGG
>JBGSVH010000118.1:0-9831 GCA_041753055.1 Parvularculaceae bacterium | reverse complement strand
GACGATGAGGCGCGTATCGCCGCCAGGCCCCGCCCATGTGCCGCCGACGGACGCGCGCGACGCGCCAGGGCTGACCCGGACGCGGACAATCACCGGGCGGTCCGTCAAGGATCAACCGCCAAGCGGTCTCAATATATAGGCGTTGACGCCGAGCTGCAGGGCGTTGAGGGCGATCAGCAGGATGATCGGCGAAATATCGACGCCGCCCATATTGGGCAGCATGTTGCGGATCGGACGCAGCGCTGGCTCGGTCAGCGCAAGACAGGTCCGCCAGATCGAATCGACAAAGCGATTGTGCCGGTTGATCACATTGAAACCGATCAGCCAGCTCATGATCACCGTGGCGAAAACGACAAAGATGTAGAGCTGGATGCCGGCGTTGAAGATATAGGAAATAACGATCATGGCGCGGGCCCTTCCAGCAAAAGCGTTGCAGGGGATTTATGGCGCGTCGGCCCCGTTCGCAACCAGCGCGCTAATTGCCGTCCATTTTCAGCGCCCGCCGGCACAGCACGGGCGTTGCCATGCCGCCCGCGCGGATGAAGCCGACGCCATCGGCTGAAAGGATCAGCAAGGTGACATCGCCCGCCGCGCCTTCGACCGCCGAGACAAACGGAAGATCGTCGCCAAGCCACAGGAGCCGCCCTTCGGCCGCCGACGTCGCGGCCTTGCCTTCCCAGCAGCCCGAATAAGCGCAGGCCGAGATCTCGCCGGTCGCAGACGCCCAGATATCCATTGGCGTCGATTCCGCGGGCGGCGTCGCCGCGCAGCCGTCAGCGGCGCACCAGACCTCGATCTGGTTGCGGCAATTCCAGCTCTCTGGGGGGACTTCCGACATCGACGCCCGGAACATCAGCGCGGCGATCATTTCCAACATTTGCGTCTCCTTTTGGCGCTCCGGCGAGCTTCTTCCGACAATTGACAGCGCGCAAGCCCGCGACTAGATCAGCCCTTCCCAAATCCTGGGGCCTTCAAGGCCGTCAAGGGGCTGTAGCTCAGTTGGGAGAGCGCGTCGTTCGCAATGACGAGGTCAGCGGTTCGATCCCGCTCAGCTCCACCAGCCTTCGCCCAATTTCATGAAATTCGGGGGCTACGGCTCGGCTACCAGCCAAGGGAAAGAACCCGAAGGGCGAAGGCCATCGCGCCGCAGCGCAGCGAGGGCGGACCGGACCAAGTGAAAAGAGAGGAACGGCCATGCGACTTCTGACCGGGAGTTTGATGTTCGCAATGTCGGTCGCCTGCGCGACGACCAATCCCTCATCCCCAGCCCCGGAAGAGACCATTGTCGCCTCGCCCGATATTCCCGATACGGATATTTTTGTCGGCGAATTTTCTTTCGACGACGCGACACCGGTCGTCGGTGCGCTTGTGAATGCAACAGCGCGCCAAGGCTATGACAATCAGCCGTCTTTCCTTCCCGGTGAAGCCGCTTTCTATTATGTCGCCGAAGGCGACAGCGGGAAAACCGATATTCGCCTTTACGATATTGCGCGGCGCGCCAGCCAGCCGGTGTTTGTCTCGGCGGACCGCAGCGAATATTCGCCGAAGCGGACGCCGGACAACGCGCATCTTTCCTACATTCAGGAAACTCCCGACGGCGATGTGACGCGTGTCTATTACCGACCGATAGACGGATCGGGTGACGGCGCTGCCGTCGCCGACTTTGCTCCGCTCGGCTATTACGCCTGGCTCGACGGCGGTGCGGCGCTTGGCGTCTATTTCCGCTCCGAACCCGGCAGTCTTTATCGCGTTGATGTCGCCAACGGCGCGACAACGCTTCTGCACGAGAATATCGGCCGGGCGCTCGCCGCCGACAAAAACGGCGCGCATCTCTGGTTTACTGAAATCGTCGATGGCGAAGAGCCGCTGTTTCGTCTCATGCGCTACGACGCCGACAAGGGCGACATCATTTCCCTGTTCGACCTGCCGCCGGGGGCGCAGGACTTCGCGCTGGTCCCTGACGATCAAGGCGCCGCGATTGGGGTGTTTTCCGCCGAAGGGGCGACGCTTTACTGGCGCTCTCTTGGCGAAAAGGCCGGTGGATGGCGGAAAGCCGGTGACCTTGCCGGCGTCAAAAACGCGACGCGCGGCGCGGTCGATGACAAACGGGAGTGGATTGCGATCGTCGCGGAAAAAACCGACTAGCGGCTCATCGCGTCGCGCCGAATAAAAAGGGCCGCCGCTGCGTCCCTTTTTATTCCAAACATGGCATTGCGCCTATCTCGAGTTCAGCTTGGAGAGTTCAGTCTTGATTCCTGCGCCATAGGCCGGGTCGATCCTGTCGTAATGAGCGAGCGCGCGGTCGATGATTGCAGCCGGAACGCCGACCATGCTTTCCGCGGTGTTCCGGTAGAGCCTTGCCTTCTCTTCGGCGCTGAACAATGCGTGAAGCGCCCGCGGCTGGCCGTAATCGTCATTGCCATCACGATGATTGAAGCGATCGGCGTCGCCGACGATGGCCAGCGGCGGCTCGGTTAAGGCGCTGTTTTCGCGCGGCGCGCCGTCGATCGAGTTCGGCTCATAATAAGCGTCGGGATTGCCAGTGCGCTGGCCGCGGAAATTCATCTGGCCGTCCTTGTGGTAATGCGCAACCGGACAGCGCGGCTGGTTCACCGGCAGACTTTCATAATGCGTGCCGAGGCGATAGCGGTGCGCATCCGCGTAGGAGAAGATTCGCGCCTGCAGGACCTTGTCCGGGCTGAAGCTAATGCCGGGAACGACATTCGACGGGCTGTAGGCGGCGTTTTCGATCTCGGCGAAGTAATTGTCGGCATTGCGATTGAGCTCCATGACGCCGACATCGATCAGCGGATAATCCGCATGCGGCCAGACCTTGGTGAGGTCGAACGGATTATAGGGCGTCTTACCGGCGTCCACCTCCGGCATGATCTGCACTTTCAGTTTCCATCGCGGATATTTTCTGCTCTCGATGGCGCCGAACAGCGCTTCCTGGTAGCCCTCGCGCGTCTGGCCGATCTTCGCCGCCGCTTCCGCGTTGGTGTAAAAGTCGTGGCCCTGCTCAGTCTTGAAGTGGAACTTCACCCAGAACCGCTCGTTGTTGGCGTTGATGAACGAGAATGTATGGCTGCCATAGCCGTTCATGTGCATCGGCGTTTTCGGGCAGCCGCGATCCGACATCAAGATCGTAACCTGGTGCAGCGCTTCGGGGCTTAGCGACCAGTAATCCCACATCGCTGTCGCGCTGCGCAGATTGGTGCGCGGGTGCCGTTTTTGTGTGTGGATGAAATCGGGGAATTTGTAAGGATCGCGGATGAAGAACACCGGCGTGTTGTTGCCAACGAGGTCCCAGTTTCCTTCGTCTGTATAGAACTTCACCGAAAAGCCACGCACGTCGCGCTCGTTGTCGGCGGCGCCGAGCTCGCCAGCGACGGTCGAGAAGCGGGTAATGAGGTCGGTTTTCTTGCCGACTTTGGAAAAAATCGACGCCCGCGTATAGCGTGTGATATCATGCGTCACGGTGAAGACGCCGTGAGCGCCCCAGCCCTTGGCGTGAACGACGCGCTCCGGAATGCGCTCGCGGTTTTGATGCGCGAGCTTTTCGATAAGCTGATAGTCGTCAAGCAGAAGCGGTCCGCGCGGGCCGGCCGATTTTGAGTTCTGGTTATCCGAAACCGGCTCGCCGCCGGTGGTTGTCAGGATCTGATCTTTGGACAAGGCTGCAGTCTCCATGGTTGAGGTCGGCGTCCTTTTCGCCTTGCGCCTTTTATTTGTAAAATAGATAAGTATAATCTAGCAAATCTATTTTATCGATAAATCGGCGAGCAATCCGGCCCGCCGGCGGTGTTTCCCGCTTTACTTTTGCCATGAGACTACGGGAAAACTGCGTAGTTTCCGCGTTCCCGATCCCCCGGAGGAACTGATGGCTGACACCACCCGCCCGATCGACGCGCCGCCAGCGCGCGACGCCGAACTCGACCGCATCTTTGACCTGCAGAAAAAGGCGTTCGCCGCCGAGCCCTACCCTTCGCGCGAGACCCGCGCAGCAAGGCTCGACGCGCTGATCCACGCGATTGAATCAAACGAAATGCAGCTGATCGAAGCGGTCAACGCCGACTTCACCTGCCGCTCGCGTCACGAAACGCTGGTTGCGGAAGTCATCGTCAGCGTTTCCGCCGCAAAAGCCGCCAAGCACAATCTTGGCCGCTGGATGCGCGCACGCAAGATCGCGACGCCCTTGCACATGAAGCCGGCGAAAAGCCGCATTGAGCCGCAGCCGCTGGGCGTCGTTGGCATCATTTCGCCGTGGAATTATCCGGTGCAGCTCGCCTTTTCGCCCGCCGCCGCGGCGCTCGCCGCAGGAAACCGTGTGCTGATCAAGCCGAGCGAGCTGACGCCGGCGACGAGCGAAGTTATGCGCGAGATCATCAGAGCCGATTTCGATGAAAACGTCATGGCGGTCGTCACCGGCGGCGTCGAGCTGGGTCAGGCGTTTTCTTCGGTGCCGTTCGATCATCTGGTGTTCACGGGATCAACATCGATCGGCCGTCATGTCTATATGGCGGCGGCGAAGAACCTGACGCCAGTGACGCTTGAACTCGGCGGCAAGTCGCCGGCGGTCATCGATCAAAGCGCCGATGTCGCCAAGGCGGCGCTGTCAATCGCGCATGGCAAGACGTTCAATGCCGGCCAGACCTGCGTCGCGCCGGACTATGTGCTGACGCTGGCGTCAAGGCTCGACCAGACCGTCGACGCGCTCGCCGCGTCGGCGCGCCAGCTCTATCCCGAAATCGACACCACCAGCGATTATACCGCGATTGTCTCCGACCGGCATTTCGCGCGCCTGAAGGCGATGGTCGCCGAAGCGCGCGACGCGGGCGCGCGCATTGTCGAGGTCGGTTCATCCAACGCGCTTGACCCGCAGCGCAAGCTGCCGCTGACGATTGTCGTCAATCCGCCGCAAAATATCGCGCTGATGACCGAAGAAATTTTTGGCCCCGTTCTTCCCGTCATCAGCATTGGCGGACGTGATGACGCCGTCAACTTTATCAACAAGGGCGACCGGCCGCTGGCGCTTTACTGGTTCGGCAATGACGCCGCGGCGCGCGACGACATGCTGAAACGCACCATCGCCGGCGGCGTCACCGTCAATGACACGCTCTGGCACGTGGCGCAGGAGAACCTTCCCTTCGGCGGCGTCGGCAAGAGCGGCATCGGCGCCTATCATGGCGCCAAGGGCTTTGAAACTTTTTCTCACATGAAACCGGTTTTCTATCAGAGCAAATTCGCCTCGAACAAATTGCTCTATCCGCCGTTTTCGGAAAAGACCGACAAGCTGTTGAAAATGGTTCGGAAGATCATCTGACCATGCAGCCTTCGCCCTCACGATGAATGAGATCGCCCCTGAAACCTTCGACTACGTCATCATTGGCGCAGGCTCGGCCGGCTGCGTCCTTGCAAACCGCTTGAGCGAAGACGGCAAGTCGAGCGTTTGCATTCTGGAAGCTGGCCCTGAAGACAAAAGCGTCCTCATCTCGACGCCAATGGGGTTTGCGTTCTTTCCCAAAAACACCGTTTACAACTGGTCGTTCGATACTGCGCCGCAGCGACACATGAACGGCAAGATCGGCAAGCAACCGCGCGGGCGAACGCTTGGCGGATCAAGCTCGATCAATGCAATGATCTATATCAGGGGATCAAAAGCTGATTATGACGGCTGGGCGAAAGCGGGCGCGGCCGGATGGGGATGGGACGACGTTCTTCCCTATTTCAAAAAAGCCGAAGACCAGCAGCGCGGCGCTGACGCCCATCACGCAATCGGCGGGCCGCTGACCGTCAGCGACCTCAGATACAAGAACCCGCTGTCGGATGCGTTCCTCGAGGCGGCGGGCGAACTGCAACTGCCGATGAACGCGGATTTCAACGGGGCCCGCCAGGAAGGCATGGGCTTTTATCAGGTAACGCAGCGGGATGGAAAGCGCTGCTCAGCCGCTGTCGCCTATTTGAACCCGGCGCGGGCGCGCGCCAATGTCGACATCAAACCGGACAGCCGCTGCGAGAAGATCATCTTCGAACAGGGCCGCGCCGCCGGCGTTCAATTCCGTCAGGGCAAGCAGTCAAAGACCGTCCGCGCAAGGAAGGAGATTATCGTTTCAGCGGGAACATTTCAGTCGCCGCAAGTCCTGATGCTTTCCGGCGTCGGCCCGGCGGCGCATCTCAAAGAGATGGGCGTCGATATCGTCCGCGACGCGCCGGAAGTCGGCCGCAACCTTCAGGACCATCTCGATTACACGGTGCTCGCCAAATCCCCCTCGCCCGATTCGGTCGGCCTGACGCTCGATTTTGCCTTGCGCTTTCCAAAGACCTTCAGCGACTTTCGCAAGCGCGGTCACGGGCCGCTGACGTCCAACCTTGCCGAAGCTGGCGGGTTTTTGAAAACCGACCCGTTGCTCGACGAACCGGACGTGCAACTGCATTTCATTCCGGCGCTTGTCGACAATCATGGCGAGAAGAAACATTTTGGCGGCGGCTATTCCTGCCATGTCTGCGTGCTGCGCCCGAAGAGCCGCGGCGAGGTGCGTCTAGCCTCGGTCGATCCGATGGCGGCGCCGTCGATCGACCCGAATTTCCTCAGCGATGAGGATGACCTCCACCGCCTCGTCAAAGGCGCGCGCATGGTCTTCCGCCTGTTCGAGACGCCGGCGATGCGCAAAGTCGCAGGCGATTATCTCTATGAAGGACCGGACGCCAGCGACGAGGCGCTGATCGCCGACATCAAACTCAGAGGCGATACGATCTACCACCCGGTCGGGACCTGCCGCATGGGAACCGACGCCGGCGCCGTGCTCGATCCCTATTTGCGCGTCAACGGCGTTTCGGGGCTTCGCGTCGTTGACGCCTCGGTGATGCCAAACCTCATTTCCGGCAACACCAATGCGCCCGCCATCATGATCGCGGAAAAAGCCGCGGACATGATCTGCGGCGGATAAGTCGCGCCCCCAACGGGGCCGCCCGCCCCCTTAAAATCCCAATCCGGCCTTAACCTTGCTTGTTTATCGTGGCTGTATCGCGCTGCAACACAAATTGATATGACTTCGGCGGCGGCGGGAGAGATCGTGGATTTATGTGCGGAATTATTGGAATCCTTGGAAAATCCGACGTCGCACCGCTGATTGTCGAGGGGCTGAAGCGGCTTGAATATCGCGGCTATGACAGTTCGGGCGTTGCGACCATCGACCATGGCCGGCTCGATCGCCGCCGCGCCTCCGGCAAACTGGCGGCGCTCGCGGCGCGCCTCGACAAGGACCCCTTGAAAGGCCGGGCCGGCATCGGCCATACGCGTTGGGCGACGCATGGCGCGGCGACCGACGAGAACGCCCATCCGCACGCGACCGAGCGGCTGGCGCTTGTCCACAACGGCATCATCGAGAATTTCGCCGAGTTGCGCGACGAACTGCAAGCCAAGGGCTTCAAATTTTCCTCGCAGACCGATTCAGAAGTCTGCGCGCAGCTGATCACTTATTATCTTCAAAACGAGAATCTACCGCCGAAGGACGCCGTAAAGAAAGCGCTCGACCGCATGCGCGGCGCCTTCGCTTTCGCAATCGTCTTTACCGGCGAGGATGACCTTCTGGTCGCGGCGCGGCGCGGCTCGCCGCTCGCGATCGGGCGCGGCGACGGCGAAATGTTCGTCGGATCGGACGCTTATGCGCTGGCGCCGTTCACCAACCGCGTCACCTATCTTGAAGAAGGCGACTTTGCGATCATCACCCGCAAGGGGTTTGACGTTTACAACGAGAAGGGCGCAGCGGCCGCGCGCACCGAAACGATTTCATCGGCGTCCGACAATATGGTCGACAAGGACGGCCATCGCCATTTCATGGCGAAGGAAATTCACGAACAGCCGGAAGTTATCGCACACACCTTGTCGCGCTATGTCGATGCGGCGAGCGGTGCGATCTATTTGCCGAAAGGCGGCTTTGATTTTTCGGCGATGGACCGCCTGACGATCAGCGCCTGCGGCACCGCCTATTACGCCGGCCTTATTTCCAAATACTGGTTTGAAGCCTGGGCGAAGCTGCCGATCGAGATCGATGTCGCCTCGGAACTTCGCTATCGCGATGTTCCCTACCCTAAAAATGGCGGCGCGCTTTTCGTGTCGCAATCGGGCGAGACCGCCGATACGCTGGCGGCGCTGCGCAATGCGCGCGCGCACGGGCAGAAGATCGCCGCCGTCGTCAACGTGCCGGAATCCTCGATCGCGCGCGAATCCGACATCATTTTCCCGATGGCCGCAGGCCCCGAAATCGGCGTCGCCTCGACCAAGGCGTTCACCTGCCAGCTCGCCTCGCTCGCCGCAATCGCCCTCGCCGCCGGCCGCCAGCGCGGCGTTCTTTCCATTGCCGAAGAAAAGGAAATCGTCACCGCGCTGTTGCAGATCCCGCGCCTTGTCGGCGAAGCGATCAAGAACGCGCCCGTGATCGAGGAGGTCGCCAAGGAAATCGCCAAGGCGACCGACACGCTCTATGTCGGGCGCGGCGTCTCCTTCCCGCTGGCGATGGAAGGCGCGCTGAAGCTCAAGGAAATTTCCTATATCCACGCCGAAGGCTACGCCGCCGGCGAATTGAAACACGGACCGATCGCGCTCATCGACGAATTGACGCCGGTGATTGTCATCGCGCCGTCCGACAAGCATTTCGAAAAAACCATCTCCAACATGCACGAGGTGATGGCGCGCGAGGGAAAGGCGATCCTCATCTCCGACAAAAAGGGGATAAAGAACGCCGGGTCCGGTCTGTTTGCGTCGATCGAGGTTCCAGAAACCCATCCGATGCTGTCGCCAATCGTTTACGCCGCGCCCATTCAACTGCTCGCTTATTACACCGCGACGACCAAAGGCACGGATGTCGACCAGCCGCGCAATCTCGCAAAATCCGTGACGGTTGAGTGAGGTCCATCTGCGTTGCATGGTTCCTCCCGGTTTTGCGGGATGAGGGAAAGCGGCAGTGATCCGGCTGAACGCCCAGATCGACAGGTTGGAAGACTGGTACGTGACAAAAACGCTGCCCTTGTGGGCGCGCGCCAGCATCGATCCCTCCGGCGCATTCTATGAAAGCCTTGATTTTGACGGGCGCGCGATCACTGGCCAGAAGCGCCGTGTGCGCGTGCAGTCGCGACAGGTTCACACATTCACCGACGCGGCAAGGCGCGGCTGGCTCGCTGACGGCGAGGCGATCGCCGCGCGCGGGTTTCAGCGCCTTGTTGAGACCGCCTGCCCCGAGGGCGGCGCACGCGGCTGCGTTCATGTGATCGACGACGCAGGCGCCATCGTCGACGCAAAACGCGATCTCTACGACCAGGCTTTCCTGCTGCTCGCGTCAGCCGCGCGCATCGCGGCAGCGGACGATCTTGTCGCGCGGACGCTCGTTGACCGGACGCTTGCGTTTCTCGACGCTGACCTTGCCTCCCCTCATGGCGGTTTTCTCGAAGACGACCGCTCTTCCATGCCGCGCCGTCAAAATCCGCATATGCATCTTTTCGAAGCGATGATGGCGCTATATTCGGCGAGCGGCGATCCGGTTTTTCTGGCGCGCGCACGATCAATCGAAACGCTGTTCACCAGCCGCTTCCTCGATCGCAACAACATGGTCCTGCGCGAATTCTTCACCGAAGACTGGTCGGTCGATGCAAAGACCGGCGACCGCATCGAACCCGGCCATATGATGGAATGGGTGTTCCTGCTCGACCGGTTCGAGGCGCTTTCAGGCGAGGGCCGGTCGGAAGAAAAGCGCCTGCTCTTTGCCGCCGCATCGGCAATGATAGCAAAAGGCGATGCGCCGTTTCTTCCCAACAGCCTTTTGTGCGGCGCGGCCG
>JBGSVH010000117.1:0-4211 GCA_041753055.1 Parvularculaceae bacterium | reverse complement strand
CCGACGGTCAGGCGGGCGAACGCCTCAAGATGTTTGACGCCCGCGCCAAGGATTGCAGCGGTGGACCCGCCCCCGATTTCGCCGCCTATCAGGCCGCCCGCGCGCGCGGCCTTGACGCCTATTGCACGCCGCAGGGCGCGTTCAACGCCGGCAAGGCTGGCGGCGATTATAATGGCGTTTGCCCGGCCGACGCTGAAATCGCCTTCATGATCAGCTTCGGGCAAGGCGCAAAACTCCACGATCTGATGGCGGCGAAAGAAACCGCCATCGCCGCCTACGAAAAGGCCGTCGTTGATCTCGATCAGCATCATTATTTGCTTGGCGTTTCAGAAAAACGATTGCTCAAATCATCGATCAGCAACGAAGATCGCGAACTGGAACGTCAGGATGCGGATTTTCATCGCCGCGAGATCAGCCGCATTGACTCGCACATGGCGGAAATGCTCGCCGCCATTGAAGAAGCGCGCACCGCGCTTTCCGGGTTCGAACAGGAACTCCGGGAAAAAGGCGTCGAATACTAGACCTTCGGGCGATAAATCTGGATCGCCCGAAGGTCCAGTCTTTGATTGGTCGCGTCGGGTTTGCGAAAAACCGGTGAATCCACTTTTTCGCCCGACGCTCTAATTAGGCGAGCAGCGCGCGCGCCTGAATGCAGTCTTCGCTGATCTGCGCCTTCAGCGCGTCAAGGCCGTCGAACCGCATTTCATCGCGCATGAAGCGAACGAAGACAATTTCGACTTCCCTGCCGTAAAGGTCGCCCGAAAAATCGAAAAGGTGAACTTCAAGCAGCGGCGCCGGCGCTCCGACGGTCGGGCGGCGGCCGAAATTGGCGACGCCCTTGATCATCCTGCCGTCAACTTTCGCCGTCACCGCGTAAACGCCGCGTCTTGGCTCAATCAAGTCGCCAAGCGTCAAATTGATGGTCGGAAACCCCAGCGTGCGGCCGAGCTTTTTTCCCTGTTCAACGACGGCCGTCACGCTCCACGGCCTGCCGAGCATGTCGGCGGCGCGATCAACGGCGCCGGACAAAATCGCTTCGCGGATTGCGGTTGAGCCGATCTTGTCGGAATGCCCCGCCTCGGCGACCGGCTCGACGATCAGGGCGGAAAGTCCGTGCGCCGCGCAAAGCGCCGACAGGCTCGCCGCATCGCCGGCGCGGCCGGCGCCAAAACGAAAGTCGCCGCCAACGACAACGCCGGCAAGGCCAAGGACGCCTTTCAGCCGGTCCCGGACAAACGCTTCCGGGGTCAGCGAAGCGAGGCCCGCGTCAAAGGCGAGCGGCAGCACGATCACGGCCCCCGCTTCGACCAGCAGGCGGTTTCGTGTCGCCGGCGCGGTAATCAGAAAAGGCGGGTCATTGGGGCGGAAATACCGGCGCGGATGCGGGTCGAAAACCACCGCGCCAGCGCGCGCGCCGTTTTCGTTTGCAAAAGCGGCGGCGCGTTCGATCAGCATCCGATGGCCGCGATGGACGCCGTCGAAATTGCCAATCGCGGCGATGACCGGTTCCGGGGCGGACGATGAAGCGCTCACCATAGGAGCCCCGTCGAGGCATAATCCGCGCGAACGCCGGCATGCGTCAGCGCCGCGGCGATGGAGCGTTCGTCCTGATCGCCGGCATGGACCCCGCCATCGCCCGCCACGAAGAGCGCCGGACAGCCGTTACGGTTGGCGCCGGCGATGTCGGTGTTGACGCCATCGCCGATCGCCAGCACGCGCCGGCGCGCCAATGCGCGCCCTGCGCCCTTCTCAAGCCGCGAGAATGCGAGATCGTAAATTGGCGCATGGGGTTTGCCGCCATAGATCACGGTGCCGCCAAGCCGTTCATAAACTTCCGCCAGTGCGCCGGCGCAATAAATCAGCCGGTCGCCCCAGCGCACGACAATATCGGGATTGGCGCAGACCATCGGCAATTTTCTTGCGGCAGCGCCAGCGAGGAGACCTGTGTAATCGTCCGGCGTTTCGCGGCTGTCATCGACGAGGCCGGTGCAGACGATAAACCCGGCGCGCTCGATCGGCGCAAAATCGATCGTCAGCCCCTCATAAAGCGCGTCGTCCTTGTCGGGCCCGAGCCTGTAAGCGGAGAGCGGCGCCAGGCTTTCGATCGCCGCCCGCGTCGCATCGCCCGAGGTGACGACCGCGTCATAGGCGTGGCGCGGCAGGCCGATACGGTCGAGCTGCGGCGGAATGATGGCGTTCGGCCGCGGCGCATTGGTCAAGATGACGACGGGGCCGCGCCGGATGCGAAATTCGCTCAGCGCGGTCTCGACCCCGTCAAACAGGCGAACGCCGTTGTGAATGACGCCCCACGCGTCGCACAAAAGCGCGTCATAGCGATCAGCAATTTCCGACAGGCGGCGAATGAAGCGGGGCGATGTCATGACGACAGGCGTAGTTCGCCCCTCGATCGCCGGTCAAGGGCGCGCCTCATGCGCAAAGGCCAGGAGCGATCGGGAAAAGAGCGCTCAGGCGGCGGCAGCGTCCGCTTCCGTCGCTTCGCCGCCAAGGTAGAAGTCGGCGCGGCGGGCGGCGCCGAACAAATTGCCCTGCCCGTAATCAATGCCAAGGCTCAATATTTCCGGCATGTGGTTTTCGAATTCGATCTTTTCCGCGATGAGATCGACGCCGGCGTCGGCAAGGCGTTTGCGGAAGCCGCGCAGACGCGCGACCGAGGCCTCATCGCCGCGCCCGGCGGCAAGCAGAAGGCTCGCCGGCGCCTTGGCGAAACAGAAATTCCGCGCCCGAAGATCTTCCCAGTCAAGATCAATCGAATGGACATGATCAATCGAGAACTCAAAACCCTTCGCGGCGATGGCGTCGAGATTCTTAATAACGCGCGGATGCATAGTCTGGATGGCGGGGTAGGTGAATTCGAATATGAGATTGGTGGCGAGATCGCTGTTCATCTCAAGGTAGTCTGTCAGCTGATTGAAGAACTCCGTGTCATAGACGGTCGCCGGCGACAGGTTGCAGAAGACCGCAAGGCGCGGCGCGCGCTTGCGCTCTTCGCGCAGCGCCTGGATGCAACGCATCAGGATCATGTTGTCGATGACGCCGATCTTGTTGGCGCGCTCAGCGGCTTCGAGATAGTCGGCGGGCTTGAGGATTTTTCCGTTGGCGTCGCGAAGGCGTGAGAACGCCTCGTAGAAGCGCGGCTTTCTTTGCGGCAAGCTGACAATTGGCTGAAGATAAAAGTCGATGCGCCCGCCTTCGACGGCGTCGCGAACGCGGGCCAGCATGGCGACATCGTCCTGGCTGATTTCCTTGTCCGCAACGAGGCTGAACGTCCCTGCCGTTCCGGCCCCGGAGGCCAGCGCCGGCTGTGACCGCGTCGCCAGGCCGCGCATGATCTCGATCTCATTTTGAAGACGCCCGAGGGCAAACCCCATGCGGGCGTGCAAGATCAGGACGACGAGCAATGCAGCGCCGAGCGCATATTCAACGAAGGGGGGGACGCCTTGCATGATGGACGCGATCAGCAGGACGACGCTGGTCGCGCCCGCGACAAAATGCACGCCGAATCCATAACGGGAGCTTCGCTGATGCGAGTTCACAATCGCCCTCATTTTCCAACCGGCGCCAAGCTTAGAGCAAAGCCGTTTCGCAGGGCTTAACCGAGGCGTTAACAGGACGTGAACGGAGCATCAAAAAAGCCGCCCGGCTCATCGCCGGGCGGCTCTTTTTCAGAAACTGACGCGAATCAGCCCTGGAACTGGCTTTCAACGGGGTCGATGGTGATCTCGACGCGGCGATTGGCCGCCTGGCCGGCCGCGGTTGAATTGTCAGCGATCGGACGGGTTTCGCCATAACCGATCGCATTGAGGCGCGCTGGATTGACGCCCTGCGAGGCGAGGTAGTTCGAGACCGACAACGCGCGTCGCTGCGACAGGTCCATATTGTAGCTGTCAGAGCCGCGGCTGTCGGCGTGGCCAGCGACGGTGATCGTCGTTTTCTTGTATTCGACAAGCACTTCGGCAACCGCGTTCAGGGTCTGATAGAAGCCGCCTTTGATGTCCGATTGGGCGGTGTCGAAGGTGATGTCCGACGGCATGATCAGATGGATGTTATCGCCGTCGCGCTGGACCTGGACGCCGGCGTTGACGAGCCGCTCGCGCAGTTTCGCCTGCTGCTGATCCTGATAGACGCCGATGCCGCCGCCAATGACAGCGCCCGCCGCCGCGCCGATCGCAGCGCCTTTGCCGGCGCCGCCG
>JBGSVH010000116.1:0-2632 GCA_041753055.1 Parvularculaceae bacterium | reverse complement strand
TGGAACAATCCGCGCCTGACGCGTGAGCCGGCGCTGAAATCATTCTCGGTCCGCTGTTTTCCGAAACAGTCGCCGCCGCCGCGCCGGTGGCGCGCGCCGCCAATGTGCCGCTGATCGCTTTTTCTTCCGACGTTCAATCCGCCGGCGACGGCGTTTATCTCCTCAGCTTTCCGCCCGAACTCGAAGTGGCGCGCGTCACCGACTACGCGATGCAGCAGGGCAAGGTGCGTTTCGGGCTGATCGCACCCGCCAATGAATATGGCCAGCGCGTTGCAACGGCGTTCGGTCAGGAACTGGCGTTGCGCGGCGGCGTGCTCGTCCACGAAGAACGCTATGAACAGGACCCCGACAAGATGCTGGCGCCGGCAAAGCGCCTCGCCGCCTATTCCAAGAACATCATCCCGCCGGAGCTGCGCCATGGCTATGATCCGAAAAATCCCGGCGCGTCGGGCTCGGCGGGCGGCAATTCGCAGGGTTTTCAAGCGGTGCTGATGCCGGAACAGGGAACCTTGCTGCGGGCGCTGGCGCCCTTGCTTCCCTATTACAATGTCAACATCAACGAGGTGAAACTGCTGGGCGTTTCGGCCTGGGACAATCCGCGTCTGACGCGCGAGCCGGCGCTCCGCGGCGGCTGGTTCGCCGCGCCCGATCCGACGATTACCGCCGCTTTCTCCGAGCGCTTCAAGGCGGCTTTTGGCGAAGCGCCGCCAAAGCTCGCCTCGCTCGCTTATGACGCAACCCTGCTGGCGGCGCGGCTTGGTCAGGCGCCGCGCGCCCGCGACCGCTTCGACCAGCGCATGATCGAAAATCGCGGCGGCTTTTTTGGCGCCGACGGGCTCTTCCGCTTCACCTCGACCGGCACCATCGAGCGCGGCCTCGCCATCCTCGAAATCCAGCCCGGCGGCATCCAGCTTGTTGATCCGGCCCCGCGCGCCTTTACGCCGGGCAGCTGAGGCGGATTGATCTTGTGGGCTGTTCCCTCGCCCCTGCTGCGACCGGAGAGGCTTATTTTTCCCTCCAATGGGCCAAACACAACCGGCCGGCGGCCAGACTTCATCCCGCCTCGGCATCTTTTGCGCTTTGCCCGCGCGTCTCGGCGCGGCTTTCACGGTCCATGGCGAAGGCGCTGTCCTCTATCATTGGTTTCGAGATGTCGATTAAGGGGTTTATTTCAATCACCTCGCAACGGCGCCGTCGCACCGTTCGTGCGACCTACTCCTCAAAGCGACCCACGGCGTCACGACCGCGTTCGTATCGCATGGTGAGCGGGAACGGCGGCAACCAGGACTCGCGACGGACGATCCAGCTCTCGTAGGTTGGCATCAATTGGTCGGGGGCGTCCAGGGATCCTAAGTTCACTTCGATTTCGTCTCCGGTGCGTCCGAAAATGGACGAGCCGCAGCGGGGACAGAAAAACCGACCGGCGTAGTCGCGTGTTTCGCCATCGATCGTCACTGCGTCCTGAGGGAACACCGCGGAGGCGTGAAAAAGGGCGCCATGATGCTTGCGGCAGTCGAGACAGTGGCAAAGGCCAACCCGGTATGGGAGCCCCGACGCCACAATTCGGACGTTGCCGCACAGGCAACCGCCGGTGAATCGATCCATGCCGCGTCTCCTCTAAATCGGGATTTCCCATCTGCAGCGCCTGCGATGATCATGTCGCTGACGGAAGCGACGATCAAGCAAAAGCTCGCCCGTGTAGCCGGTCGGATGGTCCGCGTAGTTGACGTCCGCGTTTCCGGCCAGTCGCGAGAACACTGACAGGTGCAGCAACCCGGCCAGGCGGCGGCGACCATTGCGGCCGGTGCGCAGATCGGCGATTAACCCCCATGGCTGTCAGGCCGAGAAATCCGATTTCATCCTGGGAATGCGGGCCTAAATCAGCAAATCGGCGACGAGCGCGTTCAAGACGCGCCGTCCGTCTGCTGTGGCGATAAGGCGGTCTTCGCGCCGCACCAGAAGGCCTGACGCTACGTTACGGTCGATCCGCGCCGCCAGCAGCGCGAAGGTTTCGGGCGGCAATTGCGTCCCCTCAAGCGTTCTGAGGCCCATGGTCAGCCGTTCGGCCAGCAACGCTTCTTCCGTCAACGGATCATTGACAATCAGTCCGTCGCCGTTCTTTTCAACCAGCGCCAGATAGCGCGCAGGATTTTTCTCGGTCTCTGTCGCAATACGACAGCCCTCCAATGTCACACGGCCGTGGGCGCCGGGGCCGATCCCGAGATAATCGCCCTGCCGCCAGTAAGTGAGATTGTGCCGGGATCGATCGCCTGGCGCTGCATGGTTCGAGATTTCATAGGCGGCAAGCCCCGCCGCCGCTGTCAGCTCCTGCGTCAGGTCGAAAAGGTCAGCAGCGCGGTCTTCGCTCGCCGGCGTCCAGCGCGCTTTTGAAACCGCGCGGTCAAACGCCGTGCCGGGTTCGATCGTCAGCTGATAGAGCGACAGATGGCGAAGGCCGGTTGCAATCGCGCGCGTCAGTTCATCCGTCCACTGATCGTCACTCTGGCCGGGCCGGGCGTAGATGAAGTCGGCAGTGACGCGCGGGAACGCGGCGAGCGCGGCGTCGATGGCGCGAAGGCCGGCGGCGCCGTCATGATCGCGGCCAAGGAACTTGAGCGGCGCATCATCGAAC